>JAOZRF010000368.1 GCA_029940245.1 Desulfobacula sp. | reverse complement strand
ATCCTCTTCTGGATAGGTATCCTCTTCCGGGAATTTTTTTTCCGGCGTAACAGGCGGTTCTGCTTCGTCGGTCATTATCAGGTCAGGGGCAAAATTGGGGTCCTCATTTTCAGATTCATCTTTTTCAACAGATAACGCGTCAGGCTCGTCAAAAGAAATCAGGTCTTCTTCAACAGGTTCAAATTCAAAATCATCGTCTTCAAATTCAATGGTCTCAAATTCAATATTTTTATCCTCAGATTCAATGGTTTCAGATTCAATATTTTTATCTTCAGATTCCAGATAAGTTTTTTGAACATCACTGGTTTGAGGCCGGGTTTCTTCTTCCATGTCAAATGTGTTTTCATCAAAAGAAAAATCATCATCAATTTCAAGGTCATCTTTGCTGGTATCTATATAAGAATTTTCAGTTTCAATATCAGAATCTTCAGAAGAAAGGCTTAAGTCTTCCATTTCAAGGCCAAGGTTTTCTTCAGCAAGCTCTTTATCATCCAGGTCAGTATCATCATTCAGAGCAGGTTCATCATCCAGAGCAGACTCAAAATCAAGATCGGATTCAAAATCAAAGTCTGATAATTCTTCAGACGCTTGTTCCAGTTCCTGGGGTTCGGAATATTCAGGTTCAGGATAATCGGGTTCAGGTTCCAGGGACAATGGATATGCTGTAAAAATATTTTTGCATACAGTGCAACGGCATTTTGAGCCTCCTTCTAGGACAAGGGAATCGTCAAGGTTGAAACGGGTTGAACACTTATTGCAGGTAATAATCATTGGATTCTCCTTATTCCTATAGTTTCAGGGCATAGATGGCAGGAAGGTTCCTGTGTTTTTTATTATAATCCTGTTCTTTCAAGTTGTTGAATAAGTTCTTTTTGTTTTTCCGTCAGTTTTTTCGGCATGACTATATTAATCACAACAAAGAGATCTCCGCAAGCATTTCCTTTCATCCGGGGAATCCCGTGTCCTGGTATCCGCATTTTTGATTTGTGATTTGTTCCGGCGGGAACCTTGAGATTGATGGCAGTACCATCCGGTGTCAGGACTTCCATGGTATGCCCGAGCAGCGCCTGGGAGAGCAAAATCTGTTTTGAGAGCAGAATATCATTGCCATCAATGGTATATTCCTTTGAAGGGATAAGAATGGATTTAATATATAGATTGCCGGGAGGGCCTCCGCTGGTACCCATATCCCCCTTTCCCGCAAGCCTGATTTTTTTACCCTGGGTGAGTCCTTTGGGAATTTTTACGTCTATGGCCTTTGCATTGCCACCCTGATTTATGGTAATGGTTTTTTGGGTACCATGGATAATTTCATGGAAGGTTAAAGGCAGTTCATATAAAATATCTTTCCCTTTCATTGGCGGCTTTTTCTGTTGTCCGAAACCACCACCTCCCATATTATTGAAAAACGAATTTCCACCCATGCCGGAAAATCCACCCCGTTGTCCACCTCTTCCGCAGGTTGAAGAAAATCCTCTGCCCTGGGAGCTGCCAAACCCGAATTCCTTTAAAATATCACCCATATCAAAATTTCTGAAAATATCTTCCTGGGAAAAGCGCTGTTGGAAATCGGCTGACCCATAGGTGTCATACTGGTTTCTTTTTTCAGGATCACTCAAAACAGCATAGGCTTCACTGGTTTTTTTAAATTTATCTTCCAGTGTTTTATCGCCTTTTGTTTTGTCGGGATGGTATTTTAAGGCAAGTTTGCGATATGCTTTCTTGATTTCAGATATATCTGCTGTTTTATCAACACCTAAAATTTTGTAGTAATCTTCAGTCATGGGTTTATCCTTGTATAATTTAATTACGGACTCTATAAAAGCCTGATAAATATTAAGGTCTAATCAAGCCAAGTCAAGCTTTGTTTTTTGTTGTAAATGCACGAATTGCAACCATTAATACAGAGATGGCTGCCGGTGTCATCCCATCAATTCTGGAGGCCTGTCCCAATGATTTTGGCAGGACATGATTTAGTTTTTCCTTTAGTTCGTTTGAAAGACCGTTGGTCTGGGAATAATTAAAGGTTTTCGGGATATTTATTTTTTCCAGGTCCTTATATTTTTTTATTTCTTTGAGCTGACGCTGGATATATCCTTCGTATTTTATCTGGATTTCAACCTGGTGCTCGGCTCTTTTCATAACAGGTGCAGGCTGCGGACAGATCTCTTTGAGTGCAGTATAATCAAGCTCGGCTCTTTTCAGGAGCTGCTCAAGTTTTACCCCGTTTGTTATGGGATTTGTCCCTTTTGACAATAAAAAATCATTGACCTTCCGGGTGGGCTTTATGATGGTTTTTTTATGACGCTGGATGTCTTTTTTTGTCTGGTCCTGGATTTCTTTGCAGAATTTTAAAGTATCATCATCCACAAGTCCCAGGTGATTTCCTATCCTGGACAATCTTAAATCAGCATTATCTTCTCTTAGCACCAAACGATATTCAGCCCTTGAGGTAAACATCCGATAAGGCTCATTTGTTCCCCGTGTTACAAGATCATCCACCATAACGCCCATATAGGCCTGGGAGCGGTCAAGGATAAAGGGAGCTCTTTTCTGGATGGCACAGGCTGCATTAATACCGGCCCATAGCCCTTGTGCCCCGGCTTCTTCATACCCTGAAGTGCCATTTACCTGTCCGGCCAGAAAAAGCCCGTTTATTCGTTTGGTTTCCAGAGTGGAAGATAATTCCAAAGGATTGATATAATCATATTCAATGGCATAGGCAGGCCTCATGATATCTGCCTTTTCAAGGCCGTCTACAGATCTGACAACTTTATACTGGATCTCCAGGGGCAGGCTGTTTCCAAGACCGGACGCATAAATTTCCTTTGAGGCAAGGCCTTCATATTCAAGGATGATATGGTGGCTGTTCCGGTCGGGAAACTTAACGATTTTATCTTCAAATGAAGGGCAATACCTGGCAGACCTGCCCTTGATATGGCCGCCATAAAGGGCAGAGTATTTAAGGTTCTGCCGGATAATTTCATGGGTTCTTTTATTGGTGTGGCCCATGAAACTGGGCAGCATGGGATTAACAATATCCTTGGTTGAAAAAGAGAATGGTTTTGGCCGATCGTCTGAATTATGGATATGGAATCTGGAAAAATCAATACTGTCTGCATGGATGCGCGGCGGGGTGCCGGTCTTCATCCTTCCTATCTTAAATCCTAAGGTTGCAAGATTTTGTGCAAGGCGTATGGATGAAAATTCTCCTGCCCTGCCAGCCTCAGTTTTTGATGCCCCGATGTGAACCATGCCTTTTAAAAAGGTTCCCGTTGCAATGACAAGTGCATGGGTTTTATATTCAAAGCCCGTATGATCAATAATCCCTGCCACACTATTGTTTTCAAGTAAAATTTCCTGGGCCATGGCCTGCTTGAGATCAAGATTTTTGGTTCGTTCAATGACGGACTTCATATTTTTTGAATACAGGGATTTGTCGTTTTGTGTCCTTGTTGATTGGACGGCAGGGCCTTTACTTGTATTCAATGTCCGGTATTGAATGGCTGAAGAGTCAGTTATTTTTGCCATCTGACCACCCAGGGCATCAATTTCCTTGACCAATTGTCCTTTTGCCATGCCGCCAATGGAAGGGCTGCAGGGCATGGAAGCAATTTTATCCAT
>JAOZRF010000367.1:1130-3627 GCA_029940245.1 Desulfobacula sp. | reverse complement strand
TTATTGATATTTGTCCGACTCTTTTTTTGTCCAAAATAGAATCAAGATAAAACCCAGATAAAAATATGATAAAGCGTTCATTTTTTAAATCAAAATATTTACCCTATCTGTTGATTTTACCCCAGATGGTGGTCACCCTGGCCTTTTTCTATTGGCCGGCTGTCAAGGGACTTATACAGTCTTTTCTTTTGAGTGATCCCTTTGGACAAAAATCCACCTTTGTATGGTTTTATAATTATATTGAACTTTTTACAGACCCCCTCTATCTGAAATCAATTTTCACCACTTTTTTTTTCAGTCTTGCGGTTGCTTTTGTGTCCCTGTCAATGGGACTTTTTATTGCCTCCATGGCCAATAGGGCACTTCAAGCCAAGGCATTGATCAGAACCATGCTCATCTGGCCCTATGCCGTGGCTCCGGCAATCTCGGGTATACTATGGCTTTTTTTACTCCATCCTTCCTATGGCATTGTTGCCCTGGGTATTAAAAAATGGATTGGGGTTGACTGGAACCCGGTTCTGTATGGAAGCGATGCCATGGTAATGATTGTCATGGCCAGTGCCTGGAAGCAGGTCAGCTACAATTTTGTGTTTTTCATGGCAGGGATGCAGGCCATACCCAAATCCTTGATTGAGGCGGCAGCCATTGATGGTGCAAGTCCCTTTAAAAGATTCTGGTTTATTTCCTTTCCTTTGTTATCCCCGACTTTCTTTTTTTTAACGGTTATGAATATTATTTATTCTTTTTTTGAAACATTTGGTATTATTCATACAATAACCCAGGGGGGGCCTGGCGGTTCCACAAATATCCTGGTTTACAAGGTATACCAGGATGGATTTGTGGGCTTAAACTTAGGATCTTCAGCTGCCCAGTCAGTGGTACTCATGTCTCTTATCATTGTTATTACCTTTCTTCAGTTCAGGTTTGTTGAAAAAAAGGTACAATATGGCGGATAGATATTATGGTTGAAAAAACTCCATTACTTGATTTTTTTACCTATGCATTTTTATTGCTGGGAATATTTATTGTTGGATTCCCTATACTTTACAGTCTGATTGCGGCAACCCTGCCGTTGGATCAAGTGTCCCGGGTCCCCATGCCGCTTATCCCCGGAGATCAGTTTATTGTCAATATGAAAGAAGCCTGGTCAAGGGGGGATCTTGGAACCCAGATCGTAAATTCCATTATTATGGCATCCGGTATCACTTTTGGCAAAATTGCCGTATCCATGATAGGCGCATTTTCCATTGTTTATTTTGATTATAAATTCAGAATTTTGGCTTTTGCTTCGGTTTTCTGTACATTAATGCTTCCTGTGGAAGTCAGGATTCTTCCTACCTATGAAATGGCTGCCAATGTTCTTAATCCAATCCAGGCTTTGTGCAATCTTCTGCATTTAGAGAGCCTTTTGTCATGGTTTACGGGTAACGAGATAACCATTAATCTCAACTGGAGTCTGCTTGACAGTCATACCGGACTAATTTTGCCCCTGGTGGCATCGGCAACCTGTACTTTTTTGTTCAGGCAGTTTTTTCTGACAGTTCCGGAAGAACTTTGTGAGGCAGCAAAAATGGACGGAGCTTCTCCCATGACTTTTTTCAGGAAAATCCTTTTCCCTTTGTCCAAGACAAATATTGCCGCGCTTGTGGTCATTGAATTTGTATATGGATATAATCAATATCTCTGGCCCCTGCTTGTTACAACCAACCCCAAAATGACAACTGCCGTCATCGGTCTCCAAAACCTGATACCCCAGGCAGATGATCTGCCTGAGTGGAATATTGCCCTTTGTGCAACTCTCCTTGTCATGCTGCCCCCGGTTCTGGTCGTGCTGTTCATGCAAAGATGGTTTGTAAAAGGTCTGATCGAGAAAGAAAAATAAACTCTGATTGAAAAGGAAAAATAGATTGGTTCAACCATTTGCCCCTGTTTTTCCGGGAAAATAAAGCCAAAGGTCAATACAATAATGATGAAACCAATAAAAGATTTTCCCCGGGAAAAAACCGCTGCCATAACTTATCTGCTCACAGATATTGATGATACCATAACCTTTGAAGGCAAAATACCGGCCTGTGCTTTTCAGGCCATGGAAGATCTTGACAATGCCGGTATAAAAGTGATCCCCATCACGGGCAGGCCTTCCGGGTGGTGCGACCATATCGCCAGGATGTGGCCGGTTAAAGCAGTAGTCGGCGAAAATGGAGCTTTTTACTTTGTTTATGATAACCACAATAAAAGAATGATCCGCAGATATTTTAAAACAGATCAGGAACGGCAACAGGATCAAAAAAAACTTTCAGCCATAAAACAAAAGATCCTAAACTCAATACCAGGGTGCGTGGTTTCTGCAGATCAGCCGTACAGAGAGGCTGATCTTGCCATTGATTTTGCCGAAGATGTTCCTCCTCTTTTTCAAACTGACATTGACAGGATCGTCACTATATTTGAACAAAATGGTGCAACGGCAAAGGCCAGCTCCATCCATGTAAATGGATGT
>JAOZRF010000367.1:0-1120 GCA_029940245.1 Desulfobacula sp. | reverse complement strand
GCTTTCCATGACCAGGATATTATTCAAAGAAGTATTTAAAACAGATCTGGATGCAATAAAGGAAAACCTTATTTTTATCGGAGACTCTCC
Source organism: Desulfobacula sp. (assembly GCA_029940245.1). GTDB lineage: Bacteria > Desulfobacterota > Desulfobacteria > Desulfobacterales > Desulfobacteraceae > Desulfobacula. The sequence goes on along the minus strand of JAOZRF010000367.1, from coordinate 1,030 downwards.
CAATGATGAGCCCATGTTTGAATATTTCCCCAATGCTGTCGGTGTTGCCAATGTCCTTGAATTTTTTGACAGACTTGTATTTAAACCTGCCTGGATAACAAAAGATGAAGGTGGGTTCGGATTTGCACAGCTGGCAGAAATCCTTGTCCTAGGAAAGGGAGCTTAAGGATACTGTCTGAATGTTTGAAAAGTTATGAATTGTAGCAAGTATTGCACAGGATGGATTGATTGAACCGATTATTGTCCGGCCGCAACAAAAATGATTATCTCAAATAAAGAGTATTTTTCAAGGTTTAATTAGCTCCTTAAAAATGCCATTGAATTTAAAGGGGGATATTATGGATACTCAATATATCAATTTTTTTTCAGTATTTATTATTGCTTTTTTTCTTTCAGCATTAGTGGGTCGGAAAAACCCCATTATAGCTGCGGCAGGCTTTTCTATATTTCTTACAATAACTGCCTTTTTTATAAACGAAATTAGTTTTGCATTAATTTTTTATATCGCTTTAGGACTCATAACCTGCCTTTCATGGTCTGTGTTTTTCAGATGGCTTTTGCTTAAAGACCGTATGGGCCAAAATGATACCAAAATTAAAATTCTTCTTGGTTTTAGCTCAGGTGGATACAATAGGAACGCAGCTATTATTTCTCGAAAAGGTAGTAGAGAGATTTAAGGATTTAGGATTTAAGCGGTGGTGACAGGGTGGAGGTTATGAATAAGAGAATTGTTGTCTGTGCTGACGGTACATGGAATCGGCCTGAAAAGAATCCGGGGGAGGATTTTCCTACAAATGTACTCAGGCTTGCCAGGGCAATTAAACCCATTGGAGCAGACCGGGTTCATCAGCAGGTTTTTTATGACTGGGGTGTGGGATCTTACTATGATGCGGTGATTGGAGGTGTTACGGGCAGGGGGGTGCATAAAAATATAATGGATGGTTACCGTTATATTGTTCAAAATTATTCCCCGGAAGATGAGCTGTTTTTGTTTGGTTTCAGCAGGGGGGCATATACGATCCGGTGTTTA
>JAOZRF010000366.1 GCA_029940245.1 Desulfobacula sp. | reverse complement strand
CCCTTTTTTCCCTTTCCGATGATTATGCCGTCCAGGGTAAAAAATCCTTAAAGCTTGAGCTTTATCCATCACCATATCCGGGGCTTTCTCCTGCTTTGAAGCATCATGACTGGAGAGGGTATCAAACCTTTTGCTTTGATGTGTATAATCCTTCACCTGAAACAATAAGCCTTGTTTTAAGAATTGATGATAAGAAAGATGCGCGAGAATTCAGTGATAGATATAATAAAAGTTTTCTGTTGATGCCCGGGGCAAACAAGTTGAAAATACCCTTGGACAGTCTTAAAACATCGGAAACAAACAGGGCCCTTGAATTGAAAAATATTTACAGTTTTCTGGTTTTTATGTCCCATCCTGATAAAAAATATGTTTTGTATCTGGATTATTTTCGGCTGATTCCCCTTGAACCTGTTTGAATAAGCTGATATTTTACAGAAAAATTATTCTAAAAGGCGTTTATGATTTTTTTTAAAATACGAAAGAAACAAAGATATAAGAAACAATCTGAAGATTAATGCTTTTTAAATGTTGTTAACTGCGGAAAACCTGAATATCATAATCCAGTACAATTATCTGAAATTATTCATAATCTGTTGGATCAAATCATTTTTTCTTGATTATCTGAAAAAAAATTGTTAGATTCCCACACTTAAAATTTGAAACTTAAGGAATTTTTGTTTAATGAATTCTAAACCCATAGATAAGACCCTTTTAAAAGAAATAAATACGCGCAGAACCTTTGCCATTATAAGTCACCCTGATGCGGGCAAGACAACTTTGACAGAAAAATTGCTGTTGTTTGGCGGTGCCATACAACAGGCCGGTGCTGTTAAATCCAGAAAGATTGCCAGAGCCGCGACCAGTGATTTTCTGTCCATTGAACAGGAAAGAGGAATCAGTGTGTCTTCTTCTGTCATGAAGTTTAATTATAAAGACTATGAGATTAATCTTCTGGATACCCCGGGTCATAAGGATTTTTCAGAAGATACTTATAGAGTTTTGACTGCCGTGGACAGTGCAATCATGATTATTGATAATGCCAAAGGCGTTGAGCCCCAGACCCAGAAATTGATGGAAGTCTGCAGGATGCGCAACACTCCGATAATTACCTTTATTAACAAACTGGACCGGGAAGGCCTGGAACCCCTGGATATTTTTGAAGATATCGAGGACAAGCTTCAGATAGAATGCGTGCCCTTAAGCTGGCCAATTGGAATGGGTAAGCGGTTTAAAGGGGTCTATAATTTTGAGAAAAAAGAATTGGGGGTATTTTCTTCCGGGTATACTCCAAAAGATGATGATGGCATATTTATAGATGATTTAACGGATCCAAGGCTTGATGAAATGATTTCCGGCAGTCAGGCAGAGCAGCTCAGGAATGATGTGGATTTAATCAATGGTGCTTCTGAGCCCTTTGATATGGATTTGTATTTAAATGGTACCCAGACCCCTGTTTTTTTTGGCTCTGCCATTAATAATTTTGGAGTCAGAGAAATGCTGGATGCCTTTGTAAAAATAGCACCTCCTCCTGGAAGGCGGCATACAGCCACAAGGGATGTGGAACCCTATGAAAACGAATTTTCAGGATTTACATTTAAAATTCAAGCCAATATGGATCCAGATCACCGGGATCGGATTGCTTTTTTCAGGATATGTTCCGGTAAATTTACCAGGGGTATGAAAGTTCGACATCATAGAATTGAAAAAGAGATTAAACTTTCCAATGCCACCATTTTCATGGCCCGGGAAAGAAACAATATTGAAGAAGCGTTTCCCGGAGATATCATCGGAATACATAATCATGGCACCATCAAAATAGGTGATACCTTTACCTCAAAAGAGCCTTTAAAATTCCTGGGCATTCCCAATTTCGCTCCTGAACATTTCAGGCGGGTGATTTTAAAAGATCCCCTGAAAGCAAAGTCCTTGAATAAGGGTTTGGTTCAGTTGTCAGAAGAGGGTGCCATTCAGGTGTTCAGGCCTTTGCTGGGGAACCTGTATATTATCGGTGCAGTGGGGATGCTTCAGTTTGATGTGACCATGGCCCGGCTTAAAGCAGAGTATAATGTGAATGCCACTTATGAAACCATTGATTTTTCTGTTGCAAGGTGGGTAACCTGTGAAGATGAAAAAATATTTAAAGCGTTTAAAAATAAAAATGAATCCAATCTGACACTGGATTCAGAAGGATGGCTGACTTTTTTGACAACAAGTGAGTATCAACTGGGATTTACCATGGAAGACTGGCCTGAAATAGTTTTTCATAAGACAAGAGAGCATAACTAGTTCCTGAACGAAAACCTTGTTCAGGAACAGTTTTAAGTTTTAGGTTTTAAGGTAAAAATAAGAAATAATCATAGATAAAATATAAGGAGAAACAAATGACGGATCAACGAATTTATAATTTCAATGCAGGACCTGCTGCAATACCGCTACAGGTTCTGAAAGAAATACAAGGTTCTTTTTTAAATTTTAATGGATCAGGTATGTCCATTACAGAAATCAGCCACAGGTCATCTTATTTTGATGATGTGATCAATGATGCAGTGACTCGGGTTAAAAGACTTTTAAAGCTTGACGACAGGTTCCACGTGCTTTTTTTGCAGGGAGGAGCATCCCTTCAATTTGCCATGATCCCCATGAACTTTCTTTTGGAAGGCGATACAGCCGATTATGTCAATACCGGCACATGGTCCACAAAAGCCATTAAAGAAGCTCAGATTCAAAAAAAGAACTATCAAGTTGTTGCTTCATCAGAAGATAAGGATTTTTCCTATATTCCAAAAGATATCAAGTTTTCAAAGAATGCCGGATATGTTCATCTGACATCCAATAACACCATTAAGGGAACCCAGTTTCATGAATTTCCCGACACAAAAGGTGTTCCCATTGTCTGCGACATGTCTTCAGATATTTTTTCAAGGCCCCTGGATATGGAAAAATTTGGTCTGATCTATGCCGGTGCACAAAAAAACCTGGGCCCGTCAGGCACCTGCATGGTGATAATACGTCAGGATATGCTGGACATGGCAAATGAAAACCTGCCGTCCATGTTAAAATATTCCACTTATGTTTCAAAAAATTCAATGTATAATACACCGCCCTGCTTTGGAGTATACACCATAGATCTTGTATTAAAATGGATAGAAGAAGAAATGGGCGGGCTTGAAAAACTGGAAGAATATAATATTGAAAAAGCAGGATTGTTATATGATTTTATTGAGGCAAGTGAGTTTTACAGCACCACGGCAGAAAAATTTTCAAAATCTTTAATGAATGTTACCTTCAGGCTGCCGGATGTTGATCTGGAAAAGAAATTTATTGTCCAGGCTACAGAGAAAGGATTTGGCGGACTGAAAGGACACAGATCTGTCGGCGGTTGCAGAGCGTCTATTTATAATGCAGCCACTATGGAAAGTATCAAGGCGTTGATTCAGTTTATGGCATCTTTTGAAAAGGAGAACAAATAATGAAGGTTCTGATCAGTGATAATATGGGGCAGGCAGGGATTGAAATTTTTGAAAACCAGGAAGGCATTGAACTTGATGTAAAAACAGGGCTTTCTCCGGATGAGTTAAAAAAAATTATCGGACAATATGATGGGCTGGCCATCAGGAGTGCCACAAA
>JAOZRF010000365.1 GCA_029940245.1 Desulfobacula sp. | reverse complement strand
ACACACGTAAATTAAAAAAATTAAACAAAAAGATTTTCCGGAAAGGATGCACTGTCTCCAAGCATTTCTTCAATCCTGATGAGTTGATTATATTTGGCCACTCGGTCACTCCTGGACATGGATCCTGTTTTGATCTGTCCTGAATTTATACCCACTGCAAGATCTGCAATAAAAGAGTCTTCTGTTTCTCCGGATCGATGGGAAACAACGGTTGTATAACCGGATTCTTTTGCCATTTGAATGGTATCCAGAGTTTCTGTAACCGTTCCAATCTGGTTTAATTTAATCAGAATTGAATTGGCAATCCCACGCTCAATGCCTCTTTTAAAAATATCAGGATTTGTTACAAAAATATCATCTCCAACAATCTGTATGGAATTTCCAAGCCGTTCCGTCATGATTCCCCATGAATCCCAATCTCCTTCAGCAAGGCCGTCTTCTATGGAATATAAGGGATATTTTTCAATCAAGCCCTCATAATAATCGATCAACTCAACGGGTGAAAGCGCTTTTCCTTCTGACTGAAAAATATATTTGCCATCTTTATAAAATTCTGAAGCTGCAGGATCAAGTGCTATGCCGATATCCTTACCTGGTCTGTACCCGGCAGCTTCAATGGCATTGATAATATATTCCAAAGCCTCTTCATTGGATTTAAGGTTTGGAGCAAACCCACCTTCATCTCCTACTGCCGTGCTTAATCCTTCACCCTTTAATATCTTTGCAAGATGATGAAAGGTCTCAGCTCCCATACGAACCGCTTCTGTAAGGCAAGATGCACCAAAAGGAAGAATCATGAACTCCTGGATATCCAGGTTGTTTGGTGCATGGGCTCCGCCATTGATGACATTCATCATGGGAACGGGCAACAGCCTGGCATTAATACCGCCCAGATGGCGGAACAAAGGGATTTCACATGCATTGGCCGCAGCTCTTGCTGCTGCCATGGACACGCCTAAAATGGCATTGGCACCAAGTCTTGATTTATTTTCAGTGCCATCGATATCGATCATGGTTCTGTCAAGGCCTGCCTGATCCATGGCATCATATCCAATAATTTCAGGGGCGATCACTTCATTGACATTGGTAACAGCATTTAAAACACCTTTACCCAAATAACGATTTGCAGAATTATCCCGAAGTTCAAGGGCTTCTCTTGTGCCGGTGGAAGCACCGGATGGAATCGCTGCCCTGCCCTTTGCACCACAGGCCAGGATAACATCCACTTCAACCGTTGGATTCCCTCTGGAATCAAGGATTTCCCTTGCTTTTATATCAATTAATTCCGTCATGCTCCCCCCTTTTCACCTAAATGTATGTTTTGTTTATGATCTACAAAATTTTCACAATTTTTTTATCATCTTTTAATAACAATATCCATTCTGACATTCAAGGTTATTCTTAAATTATTTACCTGGCTTTGTGACCTGATTTGAAAACAGGCATCTGTAAAACATTTTTTTTATATCAGACCACCATTGGATAATTGTCTTGACCTTGACAAATAAAAACCACTCTTATATTAAAAAAACAACTGCAAAAAAACTTGTACCCGTTTATAGGTACTTAAATTGATAAATAATTAAAGGAGTATTGAATGAACGTTTTATTTTTTGGACCAAACGGCAGCGGCAAAGGAACCCAGGGCTCTATCCTGAAAGATAAATATAATTTTGCACACATTGAATCCGGCGCTATTTTCCGCGAAAACATCAAAGGCGGCACTGAACTGGGCAAAAAAGCAAAAGAATATATTGATCGAGGTGATCTGGTTCCTGATGAAATTACCATCCCAATGGTTCTTGACCGAATAAAACAAGATGACTGCAAAAAAGGATGGCTTCTGGACGGTTTCCCCAGAAATAAAGTTCAGGCTGAAAAACTTCATGCCTCTTTGGAAAAAGCCGGGATCAAACTGAATTATGTTATTGAAATGCTTCTTGACCGAGAGATTGCAAAAAACAGAATCATGGGTCGCAGGCTTTGCGTAAATGATAACAATCACCCAAACAACATTTTTATCGATGCCATCAAACCAGATGGAGACAAATGCAGGGTTTGCGGCGGAGCCTTAACAAAAAGAGATGATGATCAGGATGAAACTGCCATTGATAAACGTCATTCCATTTACTATGACACTAAAACCGGCACACTTGCGGCTTCCTACTATTTCAGAGATCTGGCAAAAAAAGACGCTTCCATAAAATACATTACACTGGCAGGTGAAAAAGATCTTAACTCTGTAACAAACGAATTGATTTCCAAACTCTAAAAACCTTTGATTTAACTTTAAAACTTTAAAGCCTTTCTATTTTCAATTTTAGCTGGAAAGGCTTTATTTTCCGCTTGCTTTTCAAACACAGATTTGTTAGAAAATCAAATTATAAATATTTATATTTAAATACACTATGAAAGGGGCGATGTTTTTTGAAAGAAATTACAGTTACAGTTATTGATAATGATGTTGAAAGAGCATTAAGAATATTGAAGAAAAAAATCCAGAATGATGGCCTCTTCAAACGTCTTAAAGTGATAAAGCATTTTGAGAAGCCATGTCAGTTAAGACGACGTAAAATGAGAGAAGCAATGAGAAGGCAAAGGATTGCTGCCTCAAGATCAAACAGAAAAAATAACTAAACCATTAAAATTCACCCGGTATAAATTTTTGATGAAATAATTTATACCGGGTTTTTTGTTTACAAAATGAAAAAAACCGCCTACCAGAAATGTCTTGATAAAATCTACAAGCTTGGCCGTTTCGGCATTAAGCTTGAGCTTGATACAATATTAAACATTTTAAAAACCTTAAACAATCCCCAGCAAAATTATCATCTGGTACATGTAGCCGGCACCAACGGCAAGGGCTCTACTGCCACATATATCGCATCAATCCTGGGAAAAGCCGGTTTTAAAACCGGGCTTTATACCTCACCCCACCTGGTTAAATTTAATGAACGGATCTTAATTAATGGCAAACAAATTTCAAATAACCAGATTGTGGAAGCCTATGAAGCGGTTCACGCAGCAGATAATGGGAAAAGAAAAGCCACTTTTTTCGAAATTGCAACAGCCATGGGATTTTACCACTTTTCAAAAAAGAGTGTGGACTGGGCTGTTATTGAAACAGGCATGGGCGGCAGATTTGATGCTACAAATGTCATCAAACCGGAAATGAGTGTTATTACCAACCTGTCCATTGAACATACAGATTATCTGGGGAAAACCATTAAAGCTCTGGCCAAAGAAAAAGGCGGTATAATCAAACAAAATACACCTGCTGTCATCGGTGTGTCTCAGCCTTCAGGGCTTGCCGTTATCAAACAGCTTGCAAAAGAAAAAGCCTCTGATCTGTTCGTCTATAAAAAAGATTTTTCCACCAAAAAAAATCCAAAACAGGACACCTATACATACAAGGGATTAAACAAAACCTTTCATCACATAGTAAAGCCTTTGCAGGGAGATCACCAGAAAGAAAACTTAAGCCTTGCCCTTGCCGCGTGTGAACTTATTTTTGAAAAATTAAAAAAGACTGATATAAAATACGATTTTAATGAAACCCTTGCTCAAGAGGGACTCCTGCTTGCCAAATGGCCTGGAAGACTTGAGCATGTCAGGCAAAATCCTCTGGTAA
>JAOZRF010000364.1 GCA_029940245.1 Desulfobacula sp. | reverse complement strand
TACATTTTCAAAAATGATTCCTTACCTTACTTTTAATACAAATGAATATAATTCGATAAAATATCATTTATTCACACTATTATGCTTGATTAATATAAAATATAAGAATATTATGCTTATATTAATCAATTATAAAATATAAAAGAAATAAAAAATGGACAATACCGATCTCCAGATTTTAAAAATTCTGCAAAAAAAAGCCCGGGTGCCCAATGTAGAAGTCGCAAGATCAATCGGGATGGCCCCATCTGCTGTACTGGAACGAATCAAGAAGCTAGAAGCCCAGGGTGTAATTGAAGGGTACGAAGTTCGTCTTAATCCAAACATTTTTAATGGATCAATGATTGCCTTTATCCAAATCAAGGTAGCCTTTCCAGCCCAGCTAATGGAAACCGGAGAACGACTTTCAAAAATAGAACAAATTCAGGAGGTCCACTTCCTGGCAGGTGAAGACTGCCTCATGGTCAAACTTCGGGTATCTGACAATGCCGAACTTGAAACCATTTTAAGGACCCGGATAGCCAGTATTGATATTGTAAAAGAAACCAAAACCTTAATCGCACTTTCCACTCTTAAAGAAACTGCCAAAATAATGTTACCCGAAACTTTGAAATAAGGAATTTATCACCATGCCAATGTCAACTTCATATCAAAAAAGACTTTCCAGAATTCTACCCCAAATCGTGGATACCTTTGGAACCCCTTTCCATATTTATGATGAAAAAGGAATCAAAGATACCTGCAAAAAGCTTAACAAAGTCTTTGAAAACCTTGATGGGTTCAAAGAATTTTTCGCAGTCAAAGCACTGCCAAACCCATCAATCATGAAAACCCTGCAGAAAATGGGATTCGGGTTTGACTGCAGTTCCACACCGGAGATTCAATTGTCCAGACAGATCGGCAGCTTCGGGGAAGAGATCATGTTTACCTCAAATAACACAAGCATCTCCCAGTTTGAAATGGCAATGAAAAATGGTGGGTGCATCCTGAATCTGGATGATATCTCCTTGATTTCAAAATTAATTGACATTCCTGATCTTATCTGTTTCAGGTACAATCCAGGCCTGCGCCGAAGCGGGAATAAAATCATTGGGAACCCTGTAGAATCAAAATATGGGGTCAGCCACGATCAAATCGTAGATGCCTACCGCCAGGCAAAAAAGCTTGGGGTTAAACGCTTTGGTATTCACACCATGCTGGCATCCAATGAGCTGGATTACAAATATATGGTTGAAACTACCCAAATGCTCCTGGATATTGTTGATCTGATCTGTGAAGAACTCAAAATCACCTTTGAATTTATCAATATTGGCGGGGGACTTGGTATCCCTTACACCCCGGATGCAAAACCATTTGACCTTGATGCCTTGGCAAGAAAAATTGATATGCTTTTCAAAATATTTAAAAACCGCAATGGGTGGGTTCCCAGACTATACATGGAAAGTGGCCGATATATCACAGGCCGGCATGGTGTATTGGTCACATCTGTCATTAATCATAAAAACATATATAGAAAATATGTGGGCGTGGATGCCTCCATGTCGGCACTGATGCGGCCGGGTATGTATGATGCCTACCACCACATACATATTCACGGCAAAAAAGACTTCTCTGCAATGAAAAAAGTTGATGTCGTGGGCGCTCTTTGTGAAAACATAGATAAATTTGCCATACAACGGAGCCTGCCTGATACCATGGAAGGTGATATTCTGGTTATTCACGACACCGGGGCCCACGGACATGCAATGGGGTTTAACTATAATGGTCAACTCAGACCAAAAGAATTATTGTTAAAAGAGAATTCAATTGTTGAACTGATCAGAAGAGCTGAAACCATGGATGATTATTTTTCAACTTTAGCCTTTGAACCTAAAACATTCAGATTTTGAAGAAACAAAAAATGCAATCAAAAAAGACCTTTATATTTTCCCTTGTGCTTTGGTTTAAAATTATTTAATAATTAGCACACAAAAATCCTTTTTACAGGCATGGCAGGAGAAATCAAATGGATCTTAGGAATGTTTGCCCGGACAAACTGCTTACACCACAACAGAGCGTCAAAAAAATAAAAAATGGGTCAAGGGTGTTTATCGGTACCGGATGTGGTGAGCCTCAAAGATTAATAAAAGCCATGGTGGAAGATCTATCCATTCAGGATATTGTAATCTACCAGATGCTTTCAGCCACCCTGTCCAACTATGTAAATGATGAAAATTTTCTTTCAAGATTCTCCATAAAATTATTTTTTATTTCCCCTTTAATGCGACAATCTGCTTTTAAAGGAAAAATTGATTATATTCCTGTTTATCTTTCACAGATCCCTGAACTTTTTGCAAACCATGAAATCGGCCTTGATGTTGCCCTGATACAGGTAAGCCCTCCGGATAATCATGGATATTGCAGTTTAGGCATCTCGGTTGATATCACCCTTTCCGGAATGGAAAATGCAGATATCGTCATTGCCCAGATCAACCATGAGATGCCCAGGACATGGGGGGATAGTAATGTCCACATTGATGAAATAGATTATCTTGTAGAGCATATTGAACCCATACTTGAATCTCTCCCTGAAATGAAAAATCAAACTGTCATCGAAAGGATCGGCCATTATGTCAACATGCTTGTGGATGACGGAGCAACCCTGCAAATTGGATTTGGCCATCTGCCCGATGCCATTGTCCCCTATCTTTCCGACAAAAAAGACTTGGGTATCCACACACAGGTTATAACCGATGGTTTTTTACCTTTATTTAAAAAAAAAGTCATCACCAACAAAAAAAAATCATACCTCCCGAACAGAGTGGTTGCATCTTTGTGCATGGGTTCTAAAAAATTATATGATTATGTTGACAACAATCCTGAATTTTATTTTAAATCTTCGGAATTTGTAAATGATCCCAATGTCATTGCCAGAAATGATAATTTTATTTCCATCAGTTCGGCTCTTGAGGTGGATCTGACAGGCCAGGTCTGTACAGATTCAAAAGGATATCTTTTTTACAGCGGTATGGGTGATCAAGTTGATTTCATCCGGGGATCATCCATGTCAAAGGGCGGATTTTCCATCATTATTATTCCTTCCACCGCTCAAAATGGCAAGGTTTCAAGAATTGTTCCCCATTTAAGTGAAGGCGCTGGTGTTGCAACCACCAGGGGAGATATTGATATCATTGTGACCGAGTATGGCATTGCTGAAATGCGGGGGAAAAGTATTTATCAGCGGGTGATGGAACTGGCCCGGATTACTCACCCCAAATTTAGAAAAAATCTGATAGAAGAAGCCAAAAAAAGACATTATATATTCCCGGATCAGCTTCCGCCAACAACCCAGGATCTTCTTTTTCTGGATAAATACCTTTATTCAAAAAAACTTGCCAATGGAAAAAATATTGATTTCCGGCCGCTTTTGCCCTCTGATGAGTTTGAATCCAGGCATTTTTATTATTCTTTGCAGGAAGACTCTATTTACTATAGATTTTTTAACAAACGCAAAGTCTTCTCAAGGGATATGCTTCAAAAACAATGGGCCCAGGTTGATTATCGAAGAAACATGACCATCATCGGACTGATGCAGTTGGGCAAGCGAAAACAGATTGTGGCCATTGGCTCTTATGCTGAAGCAGATACAGATTCT
>JAOZRF010000021.1 GCA_029940245.1 Desulfobacula sp. | reverse complement strand
TGTTAACCAATGGGTCCGCGGTTCAAGTCCGTGCTGGGGAGCCAACTCAAATAAATCTATCCCGATAATTCACTTTATCGGGATTTTTTATTTTTAGTGCCTTAGTAACAGCAAGAGCAGAAAATCAGACATTAAATAAGAATTCAAAATTTCCTATTTTGGGATTTTGCTATCATTGTAATTTCCCTCAAATAGATATTTCCCTTTGTAGAATTACAAGACAAGTGGTAAATCTTTCCTTTTTTAAAAGGGTAATTTAAAAATACAAGCTTATATTAAAATATATGTTTTAAAAAAGAAAGGTTAATCTGTCAAAAAATTTTTCAGGATAAATAATCATTGAACAACTTATTTTATCAGTTTATGTATAATCAGAAGAATCAGATAGGCTGCGCCGCTTAGGACAATGATGGTGGGGCCGCTGGAAAGGCTGAACGAATAGCTTACCCCAAGGCCTGCCCATGTAAAAAAAAGGCATAATAAACAAGAGTACAGCATCATCTGCCACAGCCTTTTTGCATAAAATGAGGCAATGGCCGCAGGGATGGTCAGAAGGGCAATCACCAGCACAATGCCAACTATTCTGACCAGCAGCACGATGGTCAGAGCTGTGAGAATAAGCAGCAGAAGATAGAAAAAACTGGTATTTATCCCTCTTAATAATGTGAATTCACTGTCAAAACAAACACCGAAAAACCGGTTGAAAAAAAGGATGGAAAGGCATAGAACAACAGCATCCAGACAGGCAACATACAAAAGATCTTTGCTTGAAATCAACAGGATATCGCCAAACAGATAGGATGCAAGGTTAAAATAACCCGGGGTCATGTCAATGAGCAAAATACCCGATGCCATACCCACGGCCCAGAGTGTGCCGATAATGGTGTCTTCCCTCTCCTTGGCATGAAGGCTGACAAGTCCTATGATAACAGCGGCAATGATCGCGGCGAGCACTGCCCCTAACATTGGATCAAACCAGGCAAGCCCGATATTTACCTGAAGGAAAAGCGCAAGTCCTATTCCGCCGAAGACGCAATGGGAAATGGCTCCGGCAATGTATCCGATTCTTTTTGTGGTGACAAAGGTTCCAATAATGCCAAAGGAAATAGAAGCAAGAGCACCCATGATAAAGGCATATTTTAAAAACAGGTTATCAGGATCAAATATTGCGTAAAATACATCAATCATGAGTGTGTCCTTCTTTACTGCACCTGTGATCATGCCTTACCATTTTCAGATCCCCATGGTAAATATCCTTTATGATGGCACCGTTCACCAGAGTTGTGGGATGGATGACGACCCGGCGGTTTACACAGATAACGCTTTTTACATATTGTGAAACAAAACCCAGATCATGGGATACCAGGAGAATGGTCATTTTTGAGTTCAATTTTTGTAAAATGGAGAATAGATTTTCTTCTGTCTGAATATCCACATTGGCTGTGGGCTCATCCAGCAAAAGGATGTCCGGGCTGTTGCATAAGGCTCTGGCAATAAGAATACGCTGTTTCTGACCGCCGGATAGTTCATTAAACCCGGTGTTGACAAAGTCGCTCATCCCGACTTCATTAATCGCATTGAATACCGCGGTCCTGTCCTTTTTTGAAAACCACAGGCTTGATTTTTTAAGTCTTCCCATCAACACCACATCCATGACACTTGCTGGGAAAGCCATGTCCAGGTGGGCATACTGGGGCATATATCCCAGCCGCTGCCTGACCTGGTCCGGAGGTTTGCCAAATATGGTGATACGTCCTTTATTCGGTTTAAGTAAACCCAGAATCAGTTTAAGAAGGGTGGTTTTACCACCGCCATTTGGTCCGACAATGCTTGCAAATTCGCCTTTTTTAATCACAAGGTCAACGTTTTCCAGGACATTGAGTTGTTTATAGGCAAATGAAATATTGTCTAATATGATTTCATGATCATTTTCAGTGTCCATAATTTAAGCCTTAATAAATTTGATTGCAAAATCTTATATTGTTTATTTTTTTAATGCCCGGGTAACAGATTGCGCAATATTTTCCATGTTGCTCAGGTAATCATAGGCAAGGGGATCTATGAACACCACCACACCGTTGATGGCAGATGCAATTTTTTTTGCTGCATTATTGTCAAATTGGGGTTGCGCGAAGATTACCCGCGTTCCCTGTTTTTTGGCAAGTTTGATGATATTGGAAAGTGCTTTCCCCTTGGGTGATTTTCCCATGGTTTCCACAGCAATCTGCTTCAAACCGTAAGCGTCTGTAAAATATCCAAAGGAGGGATGGAAAACAAACAGAGCTTCTCCCTTAAAATTTTCAAATGCTTTTTTAAGGCCATGGTCAAGCGCATCCAGATCATTTATAAACAGATTGTAATTTTTTTCATAAGTATCCCTGTTGTCAGGGTCCATGCCTGAAAGTGTTTCAAAAATAGTATGGGCCTGGGTTTTTACAAGCAATGGACTCATCCAGATATGGGGGTCATTACTGATCCCCTTGTTTTGATCCTTGCCATCATGATGATCGTGTCCTTTCATCATTCTTAAGGCAACGTCTTTTCTGGTATCCACAAGCATGACCCGGGAAATGGATTTAATTTTATCCAGGAAACTATTTTCAAAGGGCACGCCGATTCTGAAATAAACGTCAGATGTGGTAAGCTTTTTTATCTGGTCAGGGGAGGGCGAATAGGTGGCAGGGCTTTTGCCGGGTTTTACCAAAACATCAACGATTACAAGATCCTGGCCAATTCTTTCCACAAAATATTTTTGGGGCAGAATACTGACATGGACCTTAAGGGGAGACTTTGCAAACGCGTTTAAGGGCACCAGCCATACAAAGGCAAAAGTTAACAATAGAAGCTGTTTTAAACAAATTCTCATTTTCCTCCCTTTGATCGTTTTTTGTAATATCATATTTTTAAAACGGATATTTTATGACGTCACTATTTTGTTTGTAAAAATTAAATTGCCAGATTATTGTTGTAAGATACTATATTCATGCCATGTGTGTCAATGCGTAACCCACCCAAGCCCTTTGGTAATCAATGCAAACCAAGATATTGATTATATTTTTCATACACTCTGGGGGATTAATACTTGACATCTAAAATCTTTCCAAGAATAATCTCTTATCAGGGCAGGATTTTTATTAAGAACGCAAGACCGCCATATTAGAAATTCAACTTTCGGAGTTGGCAGATTTGAGCGGGGTCAGGCTTGCATTATTGCATTTTTGATATAGATTTATTGATAAAAACACAATAAAACAAGCCTGACCCCGGCTAAAAAACTTAGGTCCGAAAGTTGAGTTAAAAATTAAAAAAAGATGTCCATCATGGATGAGCATGCCACAAAAATGGATCTTGGTATGGATAAAGACAGGTAAAAATGCAAATTTTAAACCCTTCCCGGTGGTATCTTCACCCGGTTTTTATCTTCACCTGTTCTATTTTTGCTCTGGCCACATTCCTGGTTCTGACTGTCAGTTGGTACATGGAAATCACTTCAGCCCTTGAAGTGATTATTTTAAAGTTTAATATTGATCCCCGATTGATTTTTCCTTCCAAGACGGGGATGACCATAATTGTTTTAAGTGCTTTAATCGCAGTGGTATTGATTGGTATTCTTCTTGCTTTTATCTATTACCAGAAAACAGTTAATCTCTTCAGGCTTCAACATAATTTTATCTATAATTTTACCCATGAATTAAAAACTCCGGTAACGTCTTTACGAATTTATCTTGAGACCTTTATCCGACACCCCATGGAACCAGGGGACATACAAAAGTACAGCAAAAATATGTTGGAAGATATTGACCGGCTCACAGAAAATATTAATAGTATCCTTAATCTTGCCAGGATTGAAAGTCAAAATTTTGGTTCAGAAGTTACAAGGATCAGCCTGGTAAAACAGGTGGAAGATTTTTGTCAAAAAAATAGTTCTCTTTTTCGAGGTCTGGATATTGAAATTGAAAATCAATCCAACAGCCAGGCGGTTTACCCGGTGAATCTGTTTTTATTTGAAATGCTCTTAATGAACATTATTTCAAATGCCATTAAATATAATGATTCAGACGCGCCGAAACTCACCATCCGGTTTAAAAGCGTTATGCAAAAAAAGACCATTGATTTTATAGACAATGGGATCGGCGTTGATAAAAAAGAGGCAAGAAGAATTTTTAGAAAATTTTATCAATCCGTTCCCAAACAAAAAAATAATGTATCAGGGTCAGGCCTTGGTCTATACCTTGTTTCCAGCATTGCAGTTATTCATGGATGGAAAGTTTCGGTTACAAGCCCTGGAAGAGGTAAAGGCGCAACATTTACAATTGCCATTCCAAGGGCCGGTATAGCCAATGTCAGGGAGAAAAATTTATGGAAGCAGTTGAAAAAAAGCGTATTCTGGTCATAGAAGATGAGGTTCACATAGCAGATGGGATTCGTTTGAATCTGTCCATCCAGGGTTATGATGTGCAAATTGCCATAGATGGAATCCAAGGGATTGAAAAATGGCGTTCCTGGAAACCTGATTTGATTATTCTTGATATCATGCTGCCCATGATAGACGGGTTTTCCGTTTTAAAAACCATTCGCCAGGAAGATGAAAAAATTCCAGTGCTCATCCTTTCCGCAAGAGGGGATACAAAGGATAAGGTCAAGGGCCTCAGATATGGTGTGGATGATTATTTATCAAAACCCTTTGATCTGGAAGAATTTTTGTTGAGGGTTGAACGGCTGATTACAAAAAAAGCCTGGTATGAAAAGGATAAAAAAGGAAAAACCGGTAAACATAAAATTTTTGATGGCGATCATTATGATTTTGGTGATAATCATATAGATTTTATTTCCTTTAAAGCCCTTTGTGCTGCCGGTGAAATTATTTTAACGGAACAGGAAATTGTTCTGTTGAAACTTTTTATTGCAAATAAGGGCAAACCTTTGTCCAGGGGAATGCTGCTGACTGCAGGCTGGGGATATTCCCCGGAAACCGCAACAAGGACATTGGACAATTTTATTGTCAGATTTAGAAAGTATTTTGAAAAAAATCCTAAAAATCCAGTCTATTTTATCAGTCGCCGATCAGTAGGCTATATCTTTGACCATGATTAAATACTCAACTTTCGGAGTTGGCAGATTTAAGCGGGGTCAGGCTTGCGTTATTGCGTTTTTGATATAGATTTGTTGATAAAAACACAATAAAACAAGCCTGACCCCATGTGCAAGCACTTAAGGCCGAAAGTTGAGTTAAATATTGTATCAATCGGAAACAAGGGACAAGACATAATCATCATTTATAATGGTTGAAAAAATGTCCACATTGATTTTTTTGTTGTTGTGCAAAATTTCATTGTTGATGACTTCCACCCTGTGAAGGCTTTCATTAAAGCCCTTTTGTATATATTTTAAATAAGCTTCTTTAATGGTCCAGTTTTTGAAAATTTCCAGGGCATCATCTTTTAAATTCAAAATTTCATTTTGGGTAAAGGCTGTTTTCATAAAATAGACATCCGGCTTTTTTGCGATCTTTTCAATATCAATGCCAAGTGTTTTCTTTTTATCTTTACAGCATGCTGCTGCCGTATAATTATTGCTGTGGGACAATGAAACAGGAAGATCAGGATGCGATGTCAGAAAAGGAGCGCCCTGTTCAAGATAGGAAAGGATGATTTGATCAAGGGAAGCACTTTTAAGAAAAAGCTGTTGAATCATCTGTTTGATAAGATATCTGCCGCTGATCCATTCTATCTGTTTTTTCAAGGCCCTGAAACCATTGATAGTGCTTATTTCTTCATGGCTGAAAAAGGGGGCGATAAAATCATCTTTTTGAAAGATTTCATTTGCCATTGACTTGAAATCACAGGACCTGCCTTTATTAAAAATTGAGTGGATAATTTCCGGTATTTTACAATACCAGATGACGACCCCTGGTTTTGGAGATAAGGTGTTTATGCAGGGTTTGTTTCGGAAAAAAGACGTCATATTGGGCTTATACCTCAAAGGCTGCTGTTTTACAATATTTTAACTCAACTTTCGGTCTTAAGTTTTAACCTAAACCCTAAACCCTAAAATAATCTCAGATAGTTGCAAGTCTCTAACCAAAATTGAAAAATTATATTTCCGGCTTTTCGTTCAGGCACAAATTAGATTTAGTATTTGAATTTCCGAAGACCTTATGTTAATCAAATGCTTTAATAGAGTGTTATTTCCTCTACAAAACTAAATTGTAGTAAGAGTTCAGATGAATTCGGAAAAAAATAAAAAGGATTCCAGCCATTCTGACCTTTGGGAGGGCGGATTGATTGCCTGTCACGAATGTGATTTATTGCATTGCATAATACCCGTTCCCGGTAACAGGAAAGCTTTTTGCATTCGCTGTGGCGCATTTTTGTATCGAACTATCCCCAACAGCCTTGAAAAGGCCCTGGCCTTGAATCTGGCCGCCTTTATGCTCTTCATCATGGCCAATGCATTCCCCTTCCTCTCCCTGGAGCTGAACGGCCGCATTGTGGAAAATTTTTTTCTTTCCGGAGCTCTGGCACTTTACCGCCTGGGCATGGGAGAATTGGGTGTTCTGGTATTTCTGACCAGTATCCTCTTCCCTTTCCTGACAATCACAGGAATGCTCTATATCCTTCTTCCCATGAGATTTGGGCACCGGCCCTGGAAAATGGGTTGGGTCTATCGCATGGTCCAGGCCCTGAAATCATGGAGCCTGATCGCAGTCTTCATGCTGGGGGTACTGATCGCCTTTGTCAAACTGCTCGATCTTGCCACCATCATTCCGGGTATATCCCTATATTCGTTTGTTGGACTTATGGTGGTATTGACAGCAGCCAACGCCAACCTGGATACTTTTGTGATCTGGCCGTTCATGAAGCAGGAGCCTTCAGGGAAGTCATCTGGCGAGACTGCATCTGAACGGGATCTGATCGGTTGCCATACCTGTGCTCTTCTGGTTCCAAAAAATTACCTTGACAAAGATGGCAATGGGAATTGCCCCCGATGCACAGCTCCCCTCCACAGCCGCAAATCCAACAGCCTTCCCCGGACATGGGCACTTATCATTGCTGCAGCCCTGCTTTTTATCCCAGCCAATATCTATCCTGTTATGACAATTATTCAATTTGGTCAGGGGCACCCAAACACCATTTTAAGCGGCGTGATTCACTTGATTGAAAGCGGGATGTGGGTGCTTGCATTGATCATTTTTTTTGCAAGTATCATTATTCCCATATTGAAACTGATCGTGTTGTCCTTTCTTTTGATGACTGTTAAGAAAAGATCTTCATGGCGTTCCCGGGACCGGACACTTCTCTTTCGGGTTATTGAAGTTGTGGGGGCATGGTCCATGGTTGATATTTATGTGGTTGCAGTTCTGGTAGGACTGGTCAACCTCGGCGCTTTGTCGACCATTCGCCCCGGCATTGGTGTTGCATTCTTCGGCGCCATGGTGGTCATTACCATGTTTGCAGCGCATAGCTTTGACCCCAGATTGATCTGGGACAATACTGAAAGGCTGAAATGAAGGATTTCAATACTGAATTAGACACATCTTTACCCGCACCTGTAATCAAAAGAAAGTCCGGTATTTCTTTGGTGTGGCTGATTCCTCTGATCACCGCAGTTATTGGTGGATGGCTCATTTTTAAGACAATTTCAGAGAAGGGCCCTCAGATTGAAATTATTTTCAAGACCGCAGAAGGGATCGAGGTCGGCAAGACCAAAATCAAGTACAAGGAAATAGATATTGGAGTGGTGGACTCAGTGCATTTCAGCAAGGATTTTTCCCATGTCATTCTAAAGGCCAGTATGGAAAAAGGGGCAGAGTCATTTCTTGGAAGGGGTACTCGTTTCTGGGTGGTTAAGCCCCACTTAAGCCTTCGTGGGGCCACGGGCCTGAGTACATTGCTGTCCGGCAATTACATTGAACTCGAGCCGGGTCAAGGGGCATTGCAAAAGCATTTTGACGGGCTGGACAACCCACCCGTGGTTAAGGCTGATGTGGACGGAACAAAAATCATGATCCTTGCCGGGACGCTGGGTTCTATCGACACGGGCACACCCATCTACTATCAGGGAATTCTGGCCGGTGAGATACTCGGGTGGGAGCTTGGGAACGACCAGAAGAGCATTTTTATTCATGCCTTTGTCAAGACTCCATATAACAAGCTTGTCAAGAGCAACACCCGTTTCTGGAATATAAGCGGAATGGATGTTTCTGTAGGGTCGGAAGGGATCAGCGTGCGCACGGAATCTATCCAGTCCCTTCTTTATGGCGGCATTGCCTTTGAGACCCCGGATACCTTGGAACAGGTAAAGGAAAATTTAGAAGGGCTGGTTTTCACCTTGTATGACGATTACGAGAGCATCCACGAAGAATCATTTGTTAAAAAGATTACCTTTATTCTCTTCTTTGAGGGATCTGTTCGGGGCCTTAAAGTGGGAGCGCCTGTTGAGTTCAAGGGAATCAAAGTCGGAGTCGTAAAAGACCTGCGCCTGGAATTCAACGGTCACGATACGTCCTTTAAAATTCCTGTCCTGATCGAGATCGAACCCGAACGAATCATCTCGCGGGATAAAGGAGAAATCTCATCCCCTTTTGAAACCTTAAAAATTCTGATTGATCGCGGTCTGAGGGCCAGATTACAGACCGGCAGCCTTCTTACCGGACAATTGTTTGTGGAGCTGGACATGCATCCTGACACCCCCATAAGGCTTGTGGAATCCGGTGGACCCTACCCGGAATTGCCCACCATTCCGGCCAATCTGGATCAAATAACCACATCCGTTAAAAATATTCTTGCTAAGATGGAAAAACTGGAGATGGAGGACATTGGTTCGGAACTCTTAGAGACCCTTCAAGGGACTAGCGAACTGGCAAAAGGGGCGAATGATCTGATCAAAAATCAGAAAATGATAGATGCTGCGAACGAATTAAGTGATTCATTGCATATATTAAAAAGTATCTTACATAAACTGGACCAGCATATCGAGCCAATTGCGATGAATCTCGAAAATGCCATTGGGGCAGGTCAAACAGCACTTCAAAAAGTGCAGACCACTTTGGGTTTGGCCGACGATGTGCTCAAGCCTGGTTCACCCCTTCAGTTCAGGTTTAATGAGTTGACTGGAGAGTTGGCTGAGATGGCCCGTTCCATTCGTATCCTTGTGGATATGTTAGAGCGGAATCCCAATTCCATCATTTTCGGCAAAGATGTTTCAGGAGAGAAATAATGCTGCGTTTATTTTTAAGAATTCAACTGGTTTTGGTTTTTGTACTGACAGTGAGCCTCTTATCCGGTTGTATTAAGACGACCTCGGTCCCAACCCGGTTCTATGTCCTTAACCCGTTTGATTATGATGTAAGCCTTGTGAATGAAACCAAAAAGAATGTTTCATCGTCAGTGGAGATTGCCTCGCTTCGTTTACCCCAGTACCTGGAAAAGCCGCAGATTGTCACCCGGAGCAGCAAAAATCGGCTGGAACTTGCGGAATATCATCAGTGGGGGGGTAATCTTCGAAAGAATATGACCCGGGTTCTGGCCCAGAATATTTCGCAGCTTCTGGACACTCCCAATATCTCCATCGCTCCCTTTAGCCCCCCGGTTCCGCCGGAATTTCGAGTTGAAATTGAGGTGATGCGGTTTGAGAGAGATTTTAATGGACAGGTGCGGTTTTCTACCCAATGGCGACTTTCTTCCGGCCAGGATAGAAAAATCTTGGTCACCCGGATGACTGATCTTGAGAGCCCGGTAGTTCAACCCCTGCCGGATTTCGAACACACGGTGTTGACCATGAGTGCGCTCTTGGGCGAGTTAAGTCGGATCATCGGCCAGGAGATTCTGAAGCATGATCAAGGAGGTGCTGTCCCATGAGGGATGCAGGACACAGTGGCATATCCTGGGCAAATACAGTGTTGTCTGCAATTTTTTTGATTCTGTCTTTATCTTTAATTTTTTTCATACCCGCTTTGTCTGGAAAAGAAACTGGAGCGGGGTGGACAGGACGTCGTATCATGGATGAGGTTTTCAAAGGCCATGAACTGTTCCCCTATGTTTACGAAGAACAGACCATGATTCTCACGGACAGTGCGGGTAATCAGGATGTCAGGAAGGTGCGGCGGTTTTCCAGGGTGGAAAAAGATGGAACAATAAAATACCTTCTGGTCTTTGACTCCCCGGCCGAAGTCCGGGGCGTTGCTTTGCGTGTGATTCGCCAATATAACGGCCCTGTAGAAAGCTGGATCTATCTGCCTGCTTTTGGAAAGGAACTCACATCCAGTGACTGTAAAAGTCGTGACAGCCATTTTCTGGGTACTGATTTTGCCATGGAAGATCTGACGGAAATTTTATCGGATTTTCGTTATGTCAGAATTCCAGACCAAACGATCGAAAAAGTTGCCTACTTCGTTGTCGAGGCATTTCCACAGGACGAGAAAATCGAACAAAGTACTGGCTACAGTATACGTCGGCACTTTATTCGACAAGACAATTTTTTCATTGTTCGTACCGATTATTTCGATCGCCGCGGACGGTTTTCCAAACGCCTGACCCAGCATGATTTAAAAAATATAAATGGGAACATCTGGACCGCGAATATGATCCTTATGGAAAACCGGAAACAGAAGCATAAAACATTGATAAAAATTGATCGACGGGTCTTTTCCCGCGATTACGTGCCCCCAAAAATGTTTACCTCGTCCTGGCTGCAGGATAACCGACACATTCGAGCCAGCCGGCTTTTTCGGGAAGCCTTGGAATCTTCCCTGGAAAATCAAGGGGACGGGACCAATAATAATATAGGGAACTGATTATGTTTTTCCGATTTCTCATGCTGGGTGCGAACCACCGTTTAGTCACTTTTTTATTTCTGATTTTGGTTTCATTGATTACTGGATTAGGTCTGCCTGACCTCCGCGTGGACACCAGTTTCCAGAGCCTGATATCCGATACCAATCCGGACAAGCCGATCTATGACAAAATTGTCCGGGAGTTTGGTTCGGACAACCGGTCTATTGTTTATGTTCGGGACGTCCATCTCTGGTCTGAAGATAAATTGGCTGCTTTGGAAAGATTGCATTACGCCCTGGAGGGCCTTGACTTTGTAGAGAGAGTAGATGACCTCTTCACGCTGCGCAGCATCCGCGGCTCCCAGGGGAAGATCAATTCCCGGATCATTTTGCCCCAAGCCCCCAAAGACCAGGCAACCATTGATCAAGCCCGGACCGATGTACTTTATAATCCCCTTGTTGTGGATAACCTTATCTCCCGGGATGGTACTGTGACAGCCCTGGTTGTGTCCATGCGCGAGAATGACAACCAGAATAGAACCGACCAAAGGGTAAACCAGGAACTGGAACATGTCATCACCGAGGCCCGGTCGGTTTTCCAGGAGGTTTTTCAAGTGGGCCCGCCGCGAATGCACGCAGAGCTTAAAGCCATCCTACTGGATGACATCAAATTATTGGGACCATTGTCGGCATTTATACTCGTAACAGTGATCCTTTTTTCCCTGCGCAGCGGGTTTGCGGCCCTGATCCCTCTGGTTACTTCAGCCCTGAGCATTCTGTGGACTTTCGGGATGATGGGATGGACGAATATCCCCCTCAATATCCTGAGTGCTATGCTACCCTCCCTGATCATGGTCATCGGCTCCACCGAGGACACCCATATGATCTCGTCCTATTTTCATGGTGTCTCCCTGGCAAAAAAGGATCACCGTGTATTTGCCACCCGCTTTATGATGAAATACTTAAGCGTGCCGCTGCTACTTACCGTCCTCACCACTGCCCTGGGGTTTGCGAGCAACATCTTTAGCAACATACGTATCATTGAGAACTTTGCTATTGCTTCGACTTTTGCAATTTTGGCTGACGGTATGATCACCATACTGTTTGTCCCCATGATTCTATCCACCCTGGGACCCCGAAGGGCCCGAATTTTTCGGAATAAAAATCAGGTTGCAGGCCTTCCCGGGGTGTTCGTTCGAATGTTCGGTTTTACCAGGCGCCATTTCCCCCGTTCTATCCTGGTGGCAACGGCAATCCTGTGCGCCTTCTTTGTTTACCAATGTTCCAAGTTGTACGTTACCAACGATCCTTTGTCTTATTTTCGGAAGGATCAGGCTCTCATCCTGGACACCCAGCGGATACACCAGGACCTTGCCGGGTTAAAAACATTTTTTATCACCTTGGAATCAGACCAATACAAGGCCTTTCAGGAGCCGGGAAACATTAAAAAACTCGTCGAGATCCAGAAATTTATGGATAAACAGGGAATATTTGATCACAGCATTTCCCTGGCAGATCATCTGTCCCTTGTCAACCGAGAGTTTCACCAGGGGGACATCAAGTACTTCAAGGTACCGGACAGCCGTGAGCTTGTTGCTCAATACCTGCTCTTTTTTCACCGCCGGGACCTGGAAGGATATGTGAGCCATGATTACCGTCGGGTCAACATTGTTGTCCGGCATAACGTCAATGATTCCAGCACGTTGAATCTTTACATACGCGAACTAAAGGATATGGTATCAAATACGGCCGGGGGAGAAATGAAGGCATATATTGTCGGTGAAAATCTGATGATCAACGCGGCCGCCGAAGACCTCATGATCGCACAGGCCAAATCCCTGGGTATACTGCTCTGTGCGATTTTCTTAATTACATCTGTCATGTTTACCTCCTTTAAAGGCGGGATTATTTCCCTGATTCCCAACCTGATTCCGATCATTCTGATGTTTGGCATAATGGGGCTGTTGAAGATCCCACTGAATCCGGGGACCGCTATGGTGGCGGTTATCTCCATCGGAATTGCGGTTGACGGGACCCTTCATCTTTTTTTTAGATACAATGAATTGTGCAGGCGAACTTCGGATTATGAAGGGGCGGTGTATAAAACAGTTCAAGAAGAGGCCACACCCATGGTCACCACCAGCCTGTCCCTGGCCCTGGGATTCTGCATCCTGATGTTGTCCCGCTTCACCATAATCGCCCAGTTTGGTGCTTTGTCTGCTGCGATCATGCTCTTTTCGCTCTTTGCCAACCTTTTGATCACACCCATCATTATGTCACGGGTTCGACTGGTTGGACTCTATCAGATTCTTGCGTTGAAATTGCATAAAGATGTCCTTGAAAATAGTCCTCTATTCCAGGGCATGACCAATTACCAGATGCGCAAGGCGATTCTGATCTCGGAATTGAATGAGTTTGAGAAAGGAGAGGTGCTGGTGGAAGAGGGAACGATTGGGCGGAGCATGTATCTGATTTTGTCCGGCAAGGTAAATGTGGTCAGGGGAGTCGGGAAAAAAGAGAAGAGTGTTGCAGTCCTGACCCCAGGTCAGGTTTTTGGGGAGATCGGCTACATCAGGGAAATCCAGCGGACCGCAGACGTGAGGGCATTGACCCATGTGGAGATGCTGCGGTTCGATTACATGAAGCTTAAAAAAGACCTGAAATTTTTCCCCTACATCGTATCCCAGCTCAATTTTAATATCAGTTGTATATTAGGAGAGCGATTGGCCGATGTGTATGATATGATGGATGAACTGGAACTCCAAACGGAAAAAAAGGATGCAACTCCTCCTAAG
>JAOZRF010000020.1 GCA_029940245.1 Desulfobacula sp. | reverse complement strand
AACTGAACTGGTATGAAGATAACCAGTTGCTCAGCAAGGTGGAGTCTTTGCTGGAGGGGGTAATATGAAAAATGATTTTCAACCTGTGATTCTGGCATTTTGCTGTGATTACTGAGGATATCCGGCTGCGGACCTGGCAGGTTCCATTAGATTGAAGATTCCGGCAAATTTTAAAATTATTCGTGTCCCCTGTACTGGCAGGGTTGATGTTATTCATATTTTAAGAGCCTTTGAAAAAGGCGTTGACGGCGTATATGTGGTGGGTTGTCTGGAAGGGGATTGCCAATATAATGAGGGGAATTTCAGGGCTAAAAATCGAGTTAAACAGGCTGCTGCTATTCTTGATAAAATCGGTGTGGGAGGAGAGCGTGTGAAAATGTTCAATCTTTCAGCCGGTGACGGCCCATTGTTTGCTCAGTATTCCATTGAAATGGATAATATAATCAGAAATTTAGGACCGAGTCCCATCCGGGTGGCAAAACAGAATAAAAAAAATGCGGCTTAAGGCATTAAACATAATTAACAGCTTAATATGAGGTTGGCTTATGATAATAGCACAAAAAAAACCCCTTGAAGAAATTATTGATGAAGTAAAAGACTTCAACCGACTTCTGATACTCGGCTGCAACGAGTGTGTGACGGTTTGTGAAGCTGGTGGTAAAAAGGAAGTGGAAATACTGGCATCTGCTTTGAGAATGTATTTCATCAATAAAGGTGATGAAAAAAAGATTGATGAGAAAACTCTGGAGCGCCAGTGCGATCATGAGTATCTGGAAGAAATCCGAAACAAGATTGATGATTATGATGCTGTTGTTTCTCTTGCCTGCGGGGTTGGTGTACAGTTTGCAGCGGAAACATATTTGACAACACCATTAATTCCGGGCGTGAATACCGTTTGTCTGGGTGCCAATGAAGACAGGGGGCTCTGGACGGAAAGATGTCAGGCCTGCGGTTCATGTGTGCTTGCCAGAACGGGTGGTATATGTCCGGTTTCAAGGTGTGCCAAAAGAGTTCTCAATGGTCCCTGCGGCGGTTCAACAAATGGGAAATGTGAGATCAACAAAGATCTTGACTGTGCCTGGCAGTTGATTATAGACAGATTAAAAGCATTGAATAAGATGGATGATTATGAAAAAATTGCACCGATCAAAGACTGGAGCACAGACAGGGCAGGCGGTCCAAGGACGGTAACCAGGGAGGATGTGAAGATATGAGTGATTTAAATACTGCCGGGAATCTGGAAAAAGTGTTAAAAGCAGGGCACATCGGGGTCACTTCCGAATGTGGACCTCCCAGAGGAAGTGATGCAGAAGAGGTCAAAAAAAAAGGTGCTTTGATAAGGGATTATGTAGATGCCATCAATGTAACCGATAACCAGACTGCCATGACAAGAATGTCTTCCCTTGCCGCTTGTATCCATCTCAAACTCATGGGAATAGAACCGGTTCTCCAGATGGTGACCAGGGACAGAAACAGAGTAGCCCTTCAAAGTGATATCCTGGGTGCTGCCTCTTTTGATATCCCGAATATGCTGTGCCTTTCCGGAGATCACCAGAGTTTTGGTGATTGTGCACAGGGTCAGAATGTACATGACCTTGACTCCATGCAATTGGTTCAGACGGTTCGATATATGAGGGATGAAGGAAAGTTTCTGGGCGGGGATGCAATCAAACGTCCACCCAAAATATTTGTGGGTGCTGCAGCCAACCCCTTTGCCGATCCCTTTGAGATCAGGGTGCCGCGTCTTGCCAAAAAAATTGCCTGTGGTGCTGAATTTATCCAGACCCAGTGTATCTATAATTTAGATAAATTTAAAGAGTGGATCAGAAGGGCAAATGACAGGGGGCTGACAGAAAAAACCTTTATCATGGCCGGTATGACCCCTATGAAATCAGTGGGTATGGCCAAATACATGAAAAAAAGGGTGCCGGGAATGGATGTTCCTGATGAAATTATCGCTCGTCTTTCAGGGGTTCCCAAAGATAAACAAGCCCAGGAGGGAATTAATATCTGTGTTGAGCATATCCAGGAACTCAAGGAATTAAAAGGGGTCTCAGGATTTCACATCATGGCCATTGAATGGGAAGAAAAAGTCCCTGAAATAATTGAAAGGGCCGGTCTTTATCCAAGACCGGTAATATAGTAGTCTTTTTAAAAAAAATATGAAAAGGATGCAGGATTAGAGGAAACCCCTTTACCCGTATCCTTTTTTATATTAAGACTATTGAAAAATAATGATATCGAGGAGACAAAATGGCTGTAATTGTAAAATATATTGTTGTCAGGAATGGAGAGGAAAAGATGACATTTGCGACAAAAAAAGAAGCAGACGACTATGATAAGATGCTCGATATTGCCGACAATTTGTTTGAATTCCTGGAAAGTTCAAAAATAAAACTCAGCGAAGATCAGCTTGAAGGTATTTCTTTATTACTGGCGGAAAACAAGGATAAACTGGTTTCCATTTTAAGGGGCGTCAACCCAAAGAAAAAAGCTGTAAAAAAGCCTGAGCAAAAAGAAAGCACACCCCCAAAAGCCAAAGCACAAAAAAAATAGTTAGAAAGTAAAGGGCTTGTCTTTTTTAAAATAAAAAAATTTAAATCAATTCTTTTAGTTTGCCACTGCTGAGGTGTTTTAAATACAATTTGTCGTTTTCATCCATGAACAGGTCAAACAATTCAGGGTCAAAAGATTTTCCCCGCTCTTCATTCATGATCTGAATGGCTTTTTTAAGGGGTATGGCTTTTCGGTAGGGACGTTCTGAAGTAATGGCGTCCCAGTAGTCTGCAATAGTGGCGATCCTGGCCTCAATGGGGATATTTTTTTTGCTGATGCCGCAGGGATACCCTGTCCCATTCCATTTCTCCTGGTGGTAATATGCTATATTCACTGCTATTGGTGCAATCTTAAGCTTTGACAGAAGATTTTTTCCAATTACAGGATGGGTCTTGATATGCTCAAATTCTTCCTGTGTGAGTTTGCCGGGTTTATTGAGCACCTCATCTTTTATACCTATTTTCCCTACATCATGAACAATGGTGCCCATATAAATATCATTTACCAGGATTTCAGGCAGATTTGCTTTCCGGGCAAGATCTCTGGAAAAGCTTGCTACCCGCTCAACATGACCACCGGTATAGGTGTCTTTTGATTCGATAACTGAGGCAAGAACCATCAGGAAAACCTCAAGCTGTTCTGATCGTGTTTTCTCCCTTTCCAGCTTATGAAGACTGAGTACATTTTTAACCCTTGCCTGAAGCTCCAGATGGTGGAATGGCTTTGTCAGATAATCATCAGCACCGAGTTGAAGGGATTTTATTCTGTCCCCCTGTTCGGTCAGTGAGGTGATAATAATAACGGGAAGGCTTGTTGTTTTTTTATGGGTTCTGATGTTTTCAAGAAGGGCATATCCATTCATAATCGGCATCATTATATCTGAAATAACAAGGTCGGGCAGGTTTTCCTGTTGGATGACCTCCCAGGCAGCCTGCCCATTGGATGCAATAAGCAATGTATATCCTTTTAATGCAGTGCTTAAAAAATCCTGGATACCAGTGTTGTCTTCAGCAATAAGGATAACACCCATGGAATTTTTTGGGATGATTCTTTTTATGGTTTTCTGTGAGGAAAGGGTTTTATCAGATGCTGAAATCCTGATGATGTCTTCATTGTTTATTTTAGCAAGGTCGGTCAATCTTCGATCTTTTTTTCTCCTGTCCTTTGACCCGTAATCAGTATGCTTTGTTCGGCGCTCTTCTGTCCTATTTTCAATAATGGATCCTGTTTCCCGGAGTTCAAGATCCATGGGAAGTTTTATAGTAAAAAGCGTTCCCTTGTTCTCAACACTTTCAACAAAGATAGTGCCGTGCATTATCTCAACAGAATCCTTGACAATGGCCAACCCAAGACCAGTGCCCTCATACTTCCTTGTTTTGGAGCTGTCACCTTGGTGAAATCTTTGGAAAATACTTTTCAGAATCTTTTGGGACATGCCAATCCCTGTATCTTTGACTTTAATAACCATCCAGTCATTCATCTTTTGCAGGGTAATCGTGATTTCGCCTTTTTCTGTGAACTTATAGGCATTTCGGATCAGGTTATTTAAAATGTCCTTGAGTTTTTCATTATCAATAAAGACATCACCTGTTTTTGATTCACAAGCGTATTTAAGATCAATCCGGCTCTGGTCTGTAAGCCCTTTGAAACTGGATACAATTTGAAAAATGGTACTATCAATATCGGTTTTTGTTAAAACAAGCTTTTCCATTCCTGCATCGAATTTTGATATTTTAAGCAGTTCATTTATTTTTTCAGTTAGATTCAGCGTTTGCAGAGCAATTTTATCGATTATTTTTATCAGTTTTGCAGGGACTTTTCCCGATTCCCCGTCAATTATAAAATCTGTCCATCCTCGGATTAATGTCAATGGGGTTCGTAACTCATGGGTGATATTTGCAATAAAATCTTTTTTAATGCGGGCTGCCTCTTCCAGGGCTTCAACAGAATTTTTCAACTGGGCTGTTTTTAATGTCACACGATTTTCAAGAGTCAGGTTGAGGGTTATGAAATGGGACAAAATAAATACCAGCATGCTGAAGCTGATAAAGAAAACGCCATAAGGATATAGCTGGACATTTAATTTTTGGATTAGAGCCGGGTAATTCAATAAGTAATCAATGGCTGAAAAACAGAAGAAAATAGTTGAAACAAAAAAGAATTGCATCTGGATTTTTCTGATGCGTTTTTTTTCTTCTTTTAATTCCCGGTACAATATAAAAAGAACCAAAATCAATAAAATAGCGACCATCATCATATAGCCGACATGGAGTATGCCGGCCTCGGGATAATATCCAAAGGACTGGAGATAGGCACCTTTGATGAAAAGGTTGCTTGTCCATAAGCTGATTAAAAAAAGAAAACCGAGAAAATAAAACCAGGGCAGGTATTTTTTAGAACGATTCAGATAATGAATAATGGTTTCATAGAAGGCTATGGGAAGGAAGATGATCCCAGAGTATCCAATTTTACAGATCAGGTCTGAATACTCGCTGTTATGGAGAGAAAAAAGTAAAACCCATGAAAACTGCCAGTGGAAAGTTATATAACAGAATCTTAAAAAAACGCCTCGCAATTCTCCTTTGGACAGAAAATATACAGTAATACCCAGGCACAAAAAAAGAATGGAAGAAAACAGCGGAAGTATTGCACTTAAATAATGCATTAATGGTTAGTCTTCAATCTCTTGATAAAAATCCAGGGGCTCTAAGAACGCCTCTGGAAGTCTCATTACTTTTCCTTTGGAATTGACGACACAGAATCTTTGATAGCCTTTGCCTACAAGATTTCCCGTGGCTTTGTTCTTAAAGGTAATATTCAATGTGCAGGTTGCCGCATTTATGTCTGATGTTGTGAGTTCAAGTAATAATATGTCACCAAAATAGGCACTGGTGATAAATTTATTATAGGTATCGATAGTAACTAGCCTGACATGTGTTTTGGCAAGCATCTCGTGAAGATCTGGAACACAAGCCAATAAAAATTTTTCCCGGATGGTCCCCTGGTATTCAATATAATTGCTGAAATATACGTTTCCAAATACATTGGTATCTTTGAGAGTCACCATTATTTCCGATGTGAAAACCCGGTTATTCCCATAGATTTTAAATGCCTGAAATTGATTTTCTATATATTCATTGAAAAATTTTTCTTTGGAATTTTCAATGTCTAAAATTTTGAACCCCACGCCGGATTCATTTTCCCATTGAGACTCACACTTTATTCCTATGGTTTTGCGTCCCATAAGTTTTAATGTGACATCAAAATTTTTTTTGGGAATATCATGGCTGGTTTTTAAAAATCCTCCAGACGTGGAAATGTTTTCTATTACACAGATACCATCATTTAAAACCGCTTCAATCGGTTTCTCTACACGCGGGGCTCTCAGTGTCATTAACATTTTTAACCCTCTCTTCTGTTATCTTTAGGTGAACTAAATAATTGCCTTCTCATCATAAATAGCCATTTAACAGCCAACAGAAAAAGATTTTTAGTTGAAATTTTATCAACATTAATACTTGTATATTCAACTATTCTTATTAAGTCAAGAAGTTGAGTAAAATATTTTAGATTTTTAATTTTGGCGAGACGGCTTTAAAAACTTATCCTTCAAATTTCTTTTCAAACGGACAATCTTGGTATATAAAAATGGATACTGGTAATTTTAGGAATTTGTTTGTTGGTAGCAGCATAAAAAAGGTTATGGATTATGGAAAAAACGTCAGGGATGAATAAATTCACTGCATTTTTTTTAAGATTTTTAAGGGTCGTCGTTGTCCTGGCAATCGCTATTGCTCTGGCAAAATTGCTTATCCCTTTAAAAAAAGAGCCCGAGAAAATACAGATCGTTAAAACACCCCCCAGCGTTAAGGTCATGATTGCAGCGCCTGTTTCAAAGGTCATGACAGTCGAGGCCTATGGCACAGTAAAACCTAGAAAACTAGTAAAGATTGCTGTGGAAGTACCAGGGCGGATTGATTATATCCATCCGTATTTTATTGAAGGGGGGAAGATTGATAAAGGTGAGCTTCTGATCAGGATTGATCAAAGATCCTATAAACTGGACAGCCAGGCACGGCAGGTTCGGATCAGACAGGCAAAGACGGATATTGAGAGCTTAAAGCAGGACATTGAAAATCTGAATGGCGATATTGAGCTTTCCAAATCCAGCCTGAGCCTTGCCAGAAAAGAATTGGAAAGAGTCACCGCGTTGACAAATAATCAATTTGCCTCAAAAAACACTCTTGATCGAGTAGAACAGCAATATTTACAGGCAAGGATTACCTTGCAGAATATCAACAACAGACTTTCATTGACTGACACTTTAATGGAGCAGAAAAATGCTGCTCTTGCAATGGCACGGGTTGATTCCCGGAAAGCAGATCTGGCACTTGAAAAGACCGAGATAAGATGTGAATTCGATGGACTTGTGCTGAATAAATATTCAGAAGTCGGAGAATATGTCAACCCAGGTCAGGTCCTGGGATCAATTTATGAGAAAGACAGTCTGGATGTGGATGTGAGCATCCCTCTGGAAAAAATGAAATGGATTGAATCTTTTTTTGACAAGGGGAAAACACCGGATGCAAAGGTAATGGTAGCCAATTTTGACAGTGTAACCCCCTGTGTGTGGAATGCCAGAGTTGCCAGGGTAAAGGCAAAAATTGATGATAAGACAAGAACCCTGCCCATGACCCTTGAAATATTAAATCCTGATGTAAAGATAAAAAATATTTTTAATTTAAAACCAGGAACTTTTTTAAAGTGCAGTATTACAGGAGAAACATATCAAGATATTTATGTGCTGCCAAGGTACCTGTTAAAGAGTGATAATATTCTTTTTACAGTGAATGACAATCATTTAAAAATGATAAAGGTGAATGTCTTAAGAAAATTTGAAGAAGAAGTTTATATTGACCAGGGACTGAATCCGGGAGACATGGTTATTTCTTCTCCCCTTCCGGGTGCCCTTGAGGGAATGGAACTTACTATCAAAGAAAATGGGAAATAAGCCATGAAATCTTTGGGCAAATGGTCTGTTGAACACAGGGTTTCCGTGAACCTGATTATGATCTTTCTCATTGTTGCCGGGCTGTATACAATCCTGAACATGAAACGGGAATTGTTTCCAGTGTTTTCCCTTGGTATGATTAATATCGGTGTAACATACCCTGGCGCATCCCCGGAGGAAGTTGAAGAAGGGATCTGTATAAAAATCGAAGAGCGGCTCAAAAGCCTTGAAGATGTAAAAACAATGTACTCAACTTCTCTTGAAGGACATGGTTCAGTGACATTGGAACTTGCTGCGGGTACAGATATTAATAAAAAACTCGATGAAATAAGAACCCAGATAGACCTGATTGATTCATTTCCCGAAGAAGCAGAAGACCCTGTTATTATGGAAATTAAAAAGAATGATCCAGCTATCTATCTGGCTATTTATGGTGAGGTTGACGAAAGACTGTTGCGGGATATAGCTGAAAAAATAAGGGATGATCTTGTGGAAACAGATGAGATCTCCCTTGCAGATCTCATTGGTGTCAAAGACTTTGAAATTTCTATTGAAGTGTCGGAGGAAAACCTGCGGCGATTCAATCTGTCTTTTGATCAGGTTGCCACTGCAGTGAAAACAGGAAGTCTTGATTTGCCCGGTGGTAAAATTAAGACAAAAGGAGGAGAATTTCTTATTCGGACCAAGGGGAAGATGTATACGGGTGAAGAGTTTGAACGGATTCCTTTGGTGACAAGGGAAAATGGCACAACCGTCAGGCTTGGAGATGTTGCAATTATTAGTGATGGATTTGAAGACCAGGACATCAAAGCAAGGTTCAATGGGAAGCCGGCTGCCCTTGTCGTTGTAAGGCGGACAGACAGTCAGGATACCATTGCCATTTCAAAAACAGTAAAAGACTATATTAAAATTCATAAAGATCTGCTTCCAAAAGGCATCACCCTTGGTTATTGGTTTGATATGGCGGAAATGGTCCAGGACAGGATTGATCTTTTGCTGAGAAATGGTGCCCAGGGCATTTTGCTGGTATTTATTGTACTGGCCCTGTTCCTTGATCTTGGACTTGCATTCTGGGTGTCGTCGGGGATACCTATTTCATTTACCGGGGCCTTCCTTATTCTGGACTATTTTGGTGCATCCATCAATATGTTATCCTTATTCGGATTTATCATGACATTGGGAATATTGGTGGATGATGCCATTATTGTCGGGGAAAATGTATATACCCATTATAAAACGGGTAAATCTGCCGGAGAAGCTGTGATTGACAGCATTGCCCAGATTGGTGCACCTGTTGTGATGGCCGTCACCACGACTATTGTCGCATTCATCCCTTTGATGCATATTCAAGGGATTATGGGCAAGTTCATCTTTATCATGCCCCAGGCCGTGATCTGTATCCTTACCATATCTCTTGTTGAAGCCTTTGTCATTCTGCCGGCGCACCTGTATCATGCATTAACGCCGCCCAAAAAAAATAAAGCATTGATTTACCGGGTCTGCTTTTTCTGGCTGGAATGGTTGAAAAAAGATATTCTGGATGCGCATAAATGGGTTCGCGACAGAATTGAAAAAGCTTTAATGGCTTTTATCCATTCACTTTATACTCCTGTTTTGAAATATTGTGTACGAAACCGTTATTTTACTCTGGCCATTGGCTTTGGAGTATTAATTGTCAGTATCGGCCTTCTGGCAGGCGGACATGTCCCCTTTGTTTTTTTTCCGAAAACTGATAGCAACTGGATCGTTTCAGAGATTATATATCCTTTGGGAACCCCATTTGAAACCACAGAAAAGACCATAAAAAAAATTGAAAAAGGGGCGTTTGAACTTAATGAGTTTTTTCGGGACAGGGTGGTTGATGAAGAAGATATCATTGTCAATAATTTTTCCCAGGTGGGTATTATTCCCAGAAGGGACTGGAAACTAGGTGTATATGGCGGCCATTGCGGGGAGACCTGGATAGAGATACTGCCGGCTTCAAAAAGACCGGATATTCCTGCTCCTGAAGTGACGGCTAAATGGCGTGAGTTGACAGGAGATATCCTGGGAGCAGAGCAGCTGACCTTTTCCATTATTGGTGGTGGACCCGGTGGAAACCCAATAGAAATTCAACTTGCTGGCAATGATCTTGAACAGCTTCAACTGGCATCAGCTGTCTTAAAGAATGAAATATCCAAATACCCGGGAACCTTTGACATTACAGATAATTTCAGGCCGGGCAAAATGGAAAAGAGAATTCATATCAAAAAAGGGGCCCGGTCTCTTGGTATCACTGTGGCAGATATTGCAACACAGATTCGCCAGGCCTATTATGGGGATGAAGTTTTAAAGATCCAGAGAGGCAAGGACGATATCAAGGTTATGGTACGATACTCTCAAAAAGAGAGGGAATCTGAAGCCAGTATTGATGAGTTAAGGATCAGAACCCGGGACGGAAGAGAAATACCATTAAACCAGGTGGCTGAAATTGAAATGAAGAGGGGGTATTCAACCATTCAGAGGGTAGACCGAAAAAGAATCATTACCGTCATTTCTGATATCAATGAAGATGTTGCCAATGCTCGGGAAATCGTTGAAGATCTTAAAAAGAATTATTTAAATAGTCTTGTCAACCGGTTCCCGGGGGTGACCTATGACCTGGAAGGTCAGGCCAAAAGGACGGAAGAATCTATTGATAGTCTGAAGGTTGGATTTTCTCTTGCAGCCATGATGATATTTTTGCTTCTTGCCAGCCAGTTCAGGTCTTATATCCAGCCTGTAATCATCATGACAGCCATTCCATTTGGTCTCATAGGTGCGATTATCGGACACTATTTCATGAATCTTGATATCACCATGATCAGTATATTCGGAATTGTTGCCCTTTCCGGAATCGTGGTGAATGATTCTTTGATTTTAATCGATTTTATCAATTCAAAGGTCAGGGAAGGTTCAAGGGTTCTGGATGCGGTCATTGAAGCCGGGCAAAACAGGTTCAGACCGGTTTTGCTGACCTCGGTGACAACTGTTGCAGGCCTTTTCCCGCTTCTTCTGGAAACCAGTTTTCAGGCACAGTTTTTAATTCCAATGGCCGTCAGTATCAGTTTTGGTCTGATTGCAGCCACTATTTTAACCCTTGTTTTTGTGCCTTCTTTATATGTGGTTGTCAATGATATGGTCGGTATTTTTATTTCTCAAGATGAAAAAACTGTTTAGTAAATCACCTGGTTGGTTGTGCCATCAAACAAATGCATTTCATTTAAGTTCATGCCCAGACTAATCTTATCCTTTGCCCGGACAATCTGTCTTCCTTCACATCTGGATAAAACCCTGATTCCCATAATATCCACATGAAGCTGGGTTTCATTTCCCAATGGCTCAACAACCAGGACGTTGGCGTTAAATATCCATGTCTCGGGAAATTGTGTCTGGGTTTTTATCGGTGTGATTTCTTCTGCACGAAGTCCAAATACAACGTTTTGATCGTGAACCAATTTGGTTCCTTCCTTATCTGGAACAGGAATTCTAAGTCCATTTTCAAATTGGACAAAGGTTTTGTTCTTTTCTTTATTGATGTTGCAGTCAACAAGGTTCATTGGCGGAGTGCCGATAAATCCTGCAACAAATGTATTTACAGGGGTTGAAAAAAGTTCAATGGGGGTACCAACCTGTTCGATATATCCATCCCTTAGAACAACAATTCGATCCGCCAGGGTCATTGCTTCTACCTGGTCATGGGTCACATAAATCATAGTGGAATCGACCCTCTGGTGCAGCAGTTTAATTTCGGCCCTCATCTGAATACGAAGCTTGGCATCAAGGTTTGACAATGGTTCGTCAAATAGAAAAATAGAAGGCTTTCTCACCATGGCCCGTCCCATGGCCACACGTTGGCGCTGCCCTCCGGATAGCTCATGGGGCCTTCTTAACAGCAGATCTTCAAGACCCAGAATAGCTGCCACTTCCTCTACCCTTTGCTTGATTTCATCTTTGGGTGTTTTCATCAGCTTTAATCCAAAGGACATATTCTCTATCACACTCATGTGGGGATAAAGCGCATAGTTTTGAAATACCATGGCAAGACCTCTGTCCTTTGGTGTGATATCATTGACGATCTTACCATCAATGGAAATCGTACCCCGGGTTATCTCCTCTAACCCTGCCACCATTCGAAGCAAGGTTGATTTACCGCACCCTGAGGGTCCGACAAGGACAATGAATTCTTTGTCTTTTATATCAAGGTTTATTTTATGAATTACCTCGATTTTACCATACTTTTTAATAACGTTGTTAAAGTTAAGCTCAGCCATTTAATATCCTGATTCTTAATATTTTATTAAAAATTTATTATTTTTTTTAAGGATTATCAAACTATAAAAATTATCATTATGCAAATCTTTTTTTTATAAAAATTAACCTTGACTCTTGAGCAATATCCTATTAAATCTCAATGTATGCAATAAAAATAAAATCTTTTGTTTTTATCGGCAGGCACAATAAAGAAAAATTTTATAATACCCTTATTCGAGGAGGAAAACCAAATGAAATTGGCAAAATTGTTTGTATTTTTAATCATTGGCGTATACCTTGTATTCCCGGCATCGGTTTTTGCCAAACCCATTACAATTAACTGGTGGCATGCCCAGAGAAGTGCCAGAGGTAAAGTCGTTGCAAAAATGATTCAAGACTTTAATGCATCTCAGTCAGACTATGAAGTTGTCGGAACCTTCAAAGGCAACTATGATGAAACAATGAACGCGGGTGTTGCCGCATTCAGGGCTCACAAACAACCCCATATCCTTCAGGTTTTTGAAGTGGGAACCCAAACCATGATGCTGTCAGGCGCCGTCTATCCCGTGTTTGAACTCATGAAGGACACAGGATATAAGGTGGACTGGTCCCGATATCTTCAGGCGGTCCTTTCCTATTATATGAATGCCGACGGGAACCTTATGTCCATGCCGTTTAATTCTTCAACACCTGTTATGTATTATAATGTAACCATGTTTGAAAAAGTCGGTATTGCGCCGCTCTCAAAATCCATGCCCATTACCTGGGACAAATTGGGAGAGATCACCAAAAAAATTGTCGAGGCTAAGATTGCTCCGGCCGGTATGGTGACAGCATGGCAGTCATGGACCCAGATAGAAAATTACAGTGCCATCCATAATATTCCTTTTGCCAGCAAGGCCAACGGGTATGAGGGACTTGACTGTGAGCTTGAAATCAATAATCCCCAGGTGGTGAAGCATATCGCAATGCTTAAATCCTGGGCTGATGACAAACGGTTTATGTATGGTGGTCAGAAATACCAGGGCCCGAAAGCTGAATTCATTGCTCAGAATGTTGCCGTTTATATGGATTCCATCAGCGCCATTGCAAAATTAAAAAAAGCGGTAAATGATTTTAAATGGGATGTGGCACCCCTTCCTGTGGAAGCCGGCACAAAAAAACTCCAGAACAGTATCATTGGCGGGGCCTCCAACTGGGTACTCAATGGTCACTCAAAAAAAGAATATAAGGGGGTTGCAGCCTTCTTGAAATTTTTATCCTCAAATACCATGCAGGAATACTGGCACAAGCAAACCGGGTATTTCCCCATCACCATTGATGCTTATGAATCTTTGAAATCCAAGGGATATTATGCTGCAAACCCATTCCAGGAAGTGGGGATTAATCAACTCAATCGTGCAATTCCGACAAAAATATCAAGAGGTTTGCGGCTTGGATACTTTGTTCAGATCCGAAACATTATCAATGAAGAACTGGAACAGGTCTGGAATGGAAAAAAATCTCCCCGGGAAGCTTTGGATAATGCTGCAAAAAGAAGTAATGTCCAGCTGAAAACCTTTGCAAAAACCTATAAATAAATAGAAACCATAAGGAGTCGGATACTGTATACGGGTCTGACTCCTTTTTTTGCCTGTTCGCTATTTTTTTCAAAACATAATTTTTTTATCCATAACAAAGACAATGAAATCCTTTTGATACC
Source organism: Desulfobacula sp. (assembly GCA_029940245.1). Taxonomy (GTDB): domain Bacteria; phylum Desulfobacterota; class Desulfobacteria; order Desulfobacterales; family Desulfobacteraceae; genus Desulfobacula. The sequence continues at coordinate 37 of JAOZRF010000020.1, read as the reverse complement.
CCTATGATAAAACGGTCTTTCTTTACATCAAAATACG
>JAOZRF010000363.1 GCA_029940245.1 Desulfobacula sp. | reverse complement strand
TGGGACTCTTGCTTGCCAAATGGCCTGGAAGACTTGAGCATGTCAGGCAAAATCCTCTGGTAATTCTTGACGGGGCACACAACCTTATGGCCGCGAGAACACTGGGGAAACATTTATCTTCAACCTTGAAAAACAGAAAACTGACACTGGTTCTTGGTATCCTTGATGACAAGCCCTATGAAAAAATGCTTAAAACTCTTGTTCCCTGTGCTGAATATATCATTTTTACAAAGGCAAAAATAAACAGAAGTCTTGACCCCTTGATATTAAAAAAAATTGCCAAAAAATTTACCACATGTCCCATAACGATTATTGAAGATGTTAAAGAGGCTGTTACCCATGCCATAGACAATTCAAATGCAGAAGATGCAATTTGTATTGCGGGATCACTCTATGTTGTTGGAGAAGCCAAAGAAAAATTTGAAAATGAACTTGAACATTAGTCATTGTTTAAGTATTATATGATTTTCGCGCTCGTAGTCCAGTGGATAAGACGTCAGCCTCCGAAGCTGAAAATCGCTGGTTCGATTCCAGCCGGGCGCACCAGGCACACCTATGAATTCATCACTTAAAATAGGCCTTATCAGCTATCGAAGTAACCCCCACTGCGGGGGCCAGGGTGTCTATGTCAGGCATTTAAGCCATGCCCTTGCCGACCTTGGTCATGATATCGAGGTCATTGCAGGGCCACCTGATCCATTATTAAATAACCGGTTAAATCATAATGTAACATTGACCATGCTTAAAACACTGGATCTTTATAATCCCGAAGACCTTTTCAGGACCCCAGGATTAAATGAGCTTTCCGATCTCATTAACCTGATTGAATGGCTGGATGTCTCTACCATGGGTTACCCTGAACCCATGACCTTTGGAATGCGGGTGGAAAGACATCTTAAAAAAACAAAAAAAAGATATGACATCATCCATGACAACCAGAGCCTGTCTTATGGTATTTTGTCCCTGGCAAAAAAAATGCCCGTTACAGCAACCATCCATCATCCCATGACAGTGGACAGAAGGCTTGCGATTCAAAATACACGCTCTTTTCTGAAAAAGGTCAAGGCCTTAAGATGGTATTCATTTATCAGCATGCAAAAAAGAGTGGCAAAAAAACTGTCCTGTATCATAACTGTTTCCGAAAGCAGCAAAAAAGATATTGCAAAAGAATTCAACATTCCTGAATCAAAATTTAAAACCATTCCCATAGGCATTGATACAAATAATTTCTATCCGATTGAGACCATCAGAAAACAACCAGACCGCATTATTGTAACAAATAGTGCCGACACTCCCTTAAAAGGACTCTACCATCTTCTTTTTGCCATAAAAGGGGTTTTGAAAATAAGGCCCGTCAAGCTGGTAGTCATTGGCAGCCCAAAAAAAAACGGCGGCATTGAAAACCTGATTAAAAAACTTCAGATTGGACAAACCATTAAATTCACCGGCCGAATTGATCAGAACCAGTTTGTCAAAGAGTATGCCAAATCAAGTATTGCCGTTGTGCCGTCTTTATATGAAGGATTTGGCCTTCCCGTGGGAGAAGCCATGGCCTGTAGAATCCCCGTGATCTGTACCACAGGCGGTGCATTGCCTGAAGTTGCCGGAGATGCGGCAAAGCTTGTAGCGCCGGCAAATGCAAAGGCAATGGAAAATGCCATTCTGGAATTACTGGATGATCCTTCCCAGCGCGAAACACTGGCTCAAAAAGGATATCAACGCGTATTAAAAGAATTCACCTGGGAAAAAACCGCCATCCGGACAGTTGAAGCCTATAGAGAGATTATCAATGATTACCATTGATTTTAGAAAACTTGATATTCTTCCGGGTGACAAAATCCTTGATATCGGATGTGGTGAAGGCCGGCATACCATAAAGGCCTGTCGGCAAAACGGCACTATATGCGTTGGAGCTGATTTTATTTTTAAAACCCTTATTGAAACTAAAAAAAAACTGGCATTTCATAAGTCCATCAACGATCTTAGCTGCAAAAGCGTTGACCTTTCCTGTATGGATCTAACAAAACTGCCCTTTAAAAACAGCAGCTTTGATTCTATTATATGTTCTGAAGTTTTAGAACATATAATGGATGATGCGATGGCCATATCTGAGCTTGTCAGAATTTTAAAGTCAGGCAAAATTCTTGCAATAAGTGTTCCCAGATTCTGGCCGGAAAAAATCTGCTGGCTTTTATCAGATGAGTATTTTAACGCAAACATGGGACATGTCAGAATCTACAAAAAGAAACCTTTGATTAATAAAATTGAATCCTTTGGGGTAAAGCATTATGCATCCCACTATGCCCACAGTCTCCATGCCCCTTTCTGGTGGCTCAAGTGCCTGGTCGGGCCCGGCAGAACAGATTCAAAACTCGTGAATCTTTATCACAGGCTGCTGGTCTGGGATTTAATGAAAAAACCAAAATTCACAGCCATCATTGATAAATTGCTGAACCCTGTTCTTGGGAAAAGCCTGGTTCTCTATTTTAAAAAATTGTAAGGTCTGGTAGACTCAAGTTTATACTTTTGATAATGGAGATCAACAATGAACCGACTGTTTTTTATTTTTCTGATTTTTTCTGCCATGTTTCTGATTCAATCCTGTGCCACGACAAGAAAATCAATGAAGAGGCAAGATCCTTTAATCGAAACAATCTTTAACACAAAATCAAATCAAGCCATAAATTTTGACTCCCTGATCAATAATATCAGCACCTATGATGTGATCTATCTTTATGAAAAACATGACAACCCTGAACATCACCATATCCAGCAGACCATCATCCTTCAATTAATTGAAATCGGGTTAACCCCTACCCTTGGCTTTGAATTTTTTTCCCTGGAAGACACACCTGATCTGCTCAATTTTGTTGATTCAGGAAAAGTTGCCCACCCTAAAAATATAGAAAAAATCATTGAAATTGATCTGAGAAAAAAACTGGGCTGGGACTCTCAGCCGGATAAAATGTGGAAATACTATTATGATCTGTTAAGTATTGCAAAAAAAGAATCCCTGCCCGTGGCAGGGATTGATCTGCCGGCTACATTGAAAAAAAGAATTACCCACAAAGGAATAGACAATATCACTCCCATTGAAAAGGAACAGATCTTCACAACTCAATTGTCTGATAAGGCTTACAAAAAATATATGTTTTCCATATTCAAAGCCGTTCACTGCGGCATGGGGCATGAACGAATGCAGTCCCGGCTGTATGATACCTGGATGGCCAGAAATGACAAAATGGCATTATCCATCACAAGACTTACTAAACATAGCAAAGGGCCCGTCGTCGTCATTATTGGCGGTGGCCATACTGAATATGGACTGGGTGTGATCAACAGGGTTGCAGCGATTGATAAGACCATTAAGCAGGTCAACATCGCTTTAAGGGAAATCAGTGTAACTCCATCAACTTTATCGGAATATCTTCTGCCTCTGGACCTGGAAGGCTTTGAAAGGGTTCCCCCGGCAGACTATCTCTGGTTTACCCAGAGAGTCTCATATAATGACCCGTGTGAAGAATTCAAAAAATCTTTACAAAAAATGAAAAAAAAACCGGCCAGGAAAAAGCCATAAACATTAAATTTTTAATCTTTCCCCACATACATTCCATCATATTCCTGTGTGCAAAGGGGAGTTCCGGGTGATTTAG
>JAOZRF010000362.1 GCA_029940245.1 Desulfobacula sp. | reverse complement strand
ACTTGCACTTTCTCGGGCCAAAGAGATAGAGCCTTTTATCCCCTTGGTCTATAAAGATGAATTACAGGGACTTTCAGCAGGTTGTGGAATAGACTATCAAACTATTTTAATGCTGAATGTACTTGATACCATTGGGAAACAATTTGCCTGTACTTCCGTTGCAATCAAAAATAAAAAAGGACAGATGCTTCGAAGCCGAAGCCTTGATTTTAAAAATCTGGAATACCTCAAGCCTTCTATTCTCGCAATTTATAAGCCTGATCATGGAAACGCATTTGCCTCTGTGGGACCTGTCGGCAATATCAGTGTCTTCACTGCCATAAATGAAAAAGGCCTGACATTTGGTGTCCATGATATTGCCGGATCAAAAACCGGGTGGAAAGGAATCCCGGCAGGACTTTTATACCGGACAATCATCCAGAATGCCAATACAGTGGATGATGCAGGAAACATATTAAAAGAAGCATCCAGATGCCTTCCCCAGATGGCCATGGTGTCTGACCCGACTCAGGCTGCGATCTTTGAATTTGATTCAAAAGACCTTAAAAGCATCAAAATGGAACAAGACTTGCTCATCCTGACAAATTATACCCGCGCCCTGAATATTGGCAGGAAATCCAGCAACAGCATTGCACGCTATCAGGAAGCAGCATCTTTTTTAAAAAAATTCAAACACCAGATAACTGAAGAAAAACTAATTGAACTAAACCGCCAGCCGTTCATAAGCACATTATACTATAATGTATGGACAAATATTCATTCTGCTGTTTTTAATTCAAACACACTTGATTTCTGGATTGCTGTTGATTCCCCTAAAGCATCCCGGGGGAAATGGATTGGATTTAACCTTAAAAATGAACTATACCCCAATGGGAATGCTCCGGATATCATCATTATTCCACCATTAAATTAAGAGGATTCCTGAACTTTTGCAGCAATAAGGCTTTTTGTGTTTTTTTTCGTTGACAAAATAATGCCCCGGAATGTATAAGCTTTCTCCAGGTATAAAGGTGCCTTAGGTTTGTCAGGATTCAAACCCGGGGTAAAAGGAAAGACGGTGCAAGTCCGTCACATGCCAGCCATTGCCGTGATCGGGGACGAAAACTGCACAAGGTCACTCTTTTAAAAAGGGGAAGACGCAGTGATTAGGATGATCCGCAAGTCGGAAAGCCTGCCTTCATGCAAAATTTAAGGATTCTCTGCTGGAACAAGATCCTTTTGAATAAATTTATAACTATTCAGGAGGAATACTTCTATGTCCCAGACATCGAACAGGGAATTTGGTGCAATTATCACCCATCTTATCCAGAAAGAAAATCTCACCAGGAATGAAACAAAACAGGCTTTTGTCTCTGTTTTGAACAATGAGATCACAGACATGCAGCAGGGAGCCTTTCTTGCAGCGCTTACAGCCAAGGGAGAAACAGAGCAGGAAGTTGCAGGTTCCTGGGAAGCCATTTATGACCTTGACACCACCAAAGTACAATTAAACTCTCAGATCAAAACCGTTGACAACAGCGGTACTGGCATGGACACCTTTAAAACCTTCAACATCAGTACTGCTGCATCCATTATTGCCGCGGCAGGCGGCATTTTCATGGCAAGGCATGGTGCCCGGGCCATTACCTCTTTATGCGGAACTGTGGACATGGCAGAAGCCCTGGGTGTTGATGTGGAATGTTCAGCAGATCTTGTTGTCAAAAGTATTGAAACAGCAGGCCTTGGGCTTTTTAACGGTACAAGTCCCCGTATTCATCCCATGGCATTAGGCCGCATCCTCTCCAATATTTATTTTGGATCAACCCTTAATATTGCGGCATCTTTAGCCAATCCTGCCCTTCCTTCCATCGGGGTAAGGGGTGTGTATTTAAAAAAAATGATCCTCCCCGTGGCCAATGTCATGCAGGAAATAGGTTATACAAGCGCTATTGTGCTTCACGGCTCCATTAATGGATCAGACAAGGGCATGGATGAAGCCTCGGTATGCGGCATAACCCATTGCGCACAAATCTCTGAAAATGGCAAGATCAATGAGTTTATAATTGATCCGAAAAAGCTTGGCCTTGCTGTAAAAGACTGCAAAGATCTGGCGCCTGAAAAAAATATTAAAACCGAATCAAAACGGTTTGCAGCTCTTTTATGCAACAGGGAAAACAGTGCCAGAAAAGATGCAGTTCTGCTAAATGCGGGGTTGATTTTTCTTGCAGCAGATCGGGCGACAAGTCTTGAAGACGGAATTGAACAGGCTACAAAACTCCTGGAAGCCGGCACAGCCTTTGAAACCCTTGAAAAATGGGTAAAAGCCCAAAACACCGATCCTGAAAAAGGGCTGAAAAAGCTTCACAGCCTGGTGCAATAAAATTCAATATAATTAGAATCACACATAATAGAAACAGGTGCTATAACATGGAACTGCTTATTTTAAAATCCGGTCAGGACTATATCCGATTCAAGGATCATGAACCCATACTTGTCAGTATCGACAAAGCAAGTGTCTTCCCCCTGAACCAGATGAAGGTGGTGCAGCGGCATGAGTTCCACATCAAAGAACAGGGCTTTGCCAATGTCGGCATCAAAAAACTTGTTCTTACAGAAGAGGATATATAAAAATGAAAATGATATTAACCGGCCTTGGAAAGCTTGAAATCAGGCCAGATATAAAAACAGACAATCAAAAATCAGATAACATTAAATCCGGGTATATCAAAACCGACGTCCTTTGCTGCGCCATCTGCAGGACTGATGCCAAGATGTGGGAACAGGGCCACAGGGATCTTGTTTTCCCTCGGGTTCTTGGCCATGAAATGGTGGTCCAGGATCAAACCCATCAAAGATATATTGTCTGGCCCGGCAAAAGCTGCAGGGTCTGCAAATTCTGCCGGAGCGGCCGGGAAAACCTGTGTGAAGACATGAAAATCACCGGATTCCATACGGACGGAGGATTTGCAGACAAGGCTATCCTGCCGGAAGAAAGTCTGATCCACATTCCGGATGATCTAAATAACCATGTTGCATGCTTTGCCGAGCCCATTGGCTGTGTTATCAATGCCTTTGAAAAATTGACTTTTAAAAAAAATGACAGGATATTGATTATAGGTTGCGGCACCATGGGCCTTATCACAGCTCTTTATGCCCGGCATATAGAGCTTATCCCATTAATAATTGAAAAAAACGAAATAAAAATAAACCATGTTTCTCCTTTTCTTTCAGCAATCGGCATACCCTGCACCAAAGAGACCCATGAAAGTGAATTTGACCTGGTAGTTAATGCCTGCGCTGATTTCATTGCCTTTTGCCAGGGCATTGCCAAGGTAGGCAAAGGTGGCCAGGTATCTTTTTTCAGCGGGATTTCAAAAAACGAACACATTGAAACCAATCTTCTCAACCTTATCCACTACAGGGAAGCCAAAGTGACGGGCGTTTACGGCATGACAAGAGATCACATGGAAAAGGCCGTTCCCTTTATGCAGGCCAATGAAAGTGCGCTCAAGCTTTTAATTGAAGATATTGTTGCCCCCCAAAAAGTTCCGCAGCTAATGGGGAACGTGCTTTCCGGGAAATACCTGAAATATATTCTTGATTTCAGTCTTGAATCTGACATGCCGCTAACCAAGGCAAATCAAAAAAACCACACTCCGGATATCAGCCTGAATGACCTGGCATCTGACAGCCTTTGCGGAAAAGTGATTG
>JAOZRF010000361.1 GCA_029940245.1 Desulfobacula sp. | reverse complement strand
CAGGGTTTTGCCAAGCCCCATGTCATCGGCCAGGCAGGCCCCGAATTTCAGGGAATCCAGGAATGACAGCCAGTTAAGCCCCACCTGCTGGTAGGGCCTCAGGGTTGCCTTAAAGGCTTTGGGCGCAATAGCAGTCCTGACCTGTTCCGGGTGTGACAGGTGTTTGACCACAGTGTTGAGCCAGTCACCATGGACAATGGACAGGTCGGTCTGGTTTTGTGTCAACTGAAACCGTTCCGGGTGAAGCTGGAGCAACAGGGCATCCTTTATGGTTAATGCCCCTGCATCAACCATTTCCATGGCTTTTTCATAGGCCACAAGGACCTGTTCAAGCCGTTTTGTATCCACTTCCACCCATTGGTTCTTGATCCAGGCAAGCCCGGCACTCTGGGACAGAATCGCGCTGGCTTCTTCCGGGGTGACAGGGTCATCCCCGATGAGCAGGTGGGCATTAAAATCCAGAAGCGCGTCCATGCCCACATGGGAGGGCTGAAGATTTCCCATGCTGATGGACAACCGCACTGCCGGCCGCTGATTTTTCCACCAGTCCGGTATGCGGCAGATGATGCCGCAGGTTTCGAAAAATGTCACCTGCTGCAGAAACTCATAGGCTTCCCGGCTGTCCCAGGCCAGGTGATGGAACAACTCCCCGGTGTCCATGAGATTTTTTATCATGGGACTTTGTCTGGCTGCCAGTGTTACCGTGGTCAACAGTTCCAGAAGGGATTCCCCGGAATATTCTTCAAGTGCATGGTGCAGGGGACGATGTTTTTTCGGGCCGCTTTCTTTGTCCCCGGCTGCATAGGTGGCAAGAAACTGGAACGGATAGTCGTCCTCCCTGTTTTCCACCAGATGGAAATAGACCCTGCCGGCCAGATGGATATGGGGGCATAATTCTTTGAAAAAATCCGTTACGCTTCCGGGATACCTTTGTATGCCATGAACAAACGCCTGTCTTAATTCTTCCCAGAGATACAAAAGCAGATCCCGGGTAAGATACTCCCTCCCGATCATGAGGGGGGCTACGTCAACAAAGCGATTTAATGTTTCAGGATCACAGGAAAGACCGGCACGATGGCGAAACGTTTCAATATCCGGGTACCGGGCCACTGTGTCCAGAAAGAGCCGCGCAAGAGACCGGAAAAAATCAAGGGACGGAGACAATACAATTTGGTCCTGGGAGCCTCCCAGGTAGAGAAGCCAGGTATCCGGGGTCGTAAGATAATGCTGATGAATTTGCTGGTCCAAAAGGTGCTGCTTTTGACTGACTCGTTCGCTGCTGCTTTCCCATGTGAGGGACAGGTCCTGGGGGGGAAGAATTTCAACAACAAGTTCCTGATGGTTTCCGGCAGACACAGCCTTTCCTTTTATTCACGTCATGGTGTAATAGCCCTAAAGTTTCATGGAGGATCTCATTATCAGATAAGGCGGCAGGAAGCAAGCCCTCTCTACGGGTTTTTGTTTTACCGGCCATTTGCCACCTTGTTCCTTTTGTCGGTCTATGACAATATAAAATAAATTTACTTTAGGCGACAACTTGCTTGACAAACACCGCTATGCTGTTTATTGGAACGATATGATTGATATCAGTGAATATGAACTCTGAAAAAATGGTACGAATCCATAACATTTCCAAATCAACAATAATTATCCCTTGATTTTTTAACAAGCTGAATTTAAACAATCCCTTTGGGCATGGGCGGGATTTTTTCCCCGGCAAGCACATATCCGCCGTCAAGTCTTAAAACACTTCCCGTCATATAGGGGGCATCCTTGATCAAAAACAAACAGGCCTTAACCACATCCTCTATGGTTCCTGTACGTCTCAAAAGGGTATGATCAATCAAAGATAATTTTTCCTCTTCTGTTAAAACCTGAGTCCATCCCCTGGTATCTTTTGCATGCCTGGTATCAAAAATACCCAGCATAATTTCATTAACCCTGATATGGGGGGCACCCAGGCGGGCCCAGGTTTCAGTCAGACTTGAAACACCCCTGTTGGCAGCGGCATACCCGTCATTAAAAACAAGCGCGGCAGGACCGGATCGTCCCACCATACCTGCAATGGAAGATATATTAATGACCACAGCCTCCCGGGCTTTTTTCAACAATGGAAGCACAGACGAAAACACCCATTGCTTGGCCTTGAGCGTGGTTTCAATTTCAAGGTCCCATTGATCTTCAACATATTCACCATGAACCGTGGGCCAGCCACCGCGTTCAATATTGTTAATCAGGATATCCAGATGACCATATTTTTCTTTAATGGACAAAGCAAGCCTTTCAATATCTTTAATCCTGCACAAGTCAGCTGTGATGATCATGTGCTCAGCCCGGGATGCTGAAAAATCTGTTTCCATCCTATCAAACGCATCTTCCCAGTCATGTCGGGTTAAAACAAGTGTTGCACCTTCATTGGCAAGGGCAATACCGATTCCTTTACCAATTCCTTTAACTGCCCCCAGGACCAGGGCAATTTTTCCTTTAACCTGCATGAAATTTATTCTCCAAATATCATCTTTACACCAAACAGCATATATTTTACCCAGTTAAGACCAAAGTCCAGCAATGCTTCATCATCTGTTTTGATCTTTTTTAAGAGATCATCAGGGACAGTGAATTTCTTTAAAAGGTCTTTTTCAAAAATCCGTGCCCGGAATTCATCCAGATCATATACGGCCAGATAAAATATATCAGATTGAGACCCTTCAAGCTTGCCAGGCATAATCTGGTTTTTAAGACTGATCAATTCCATGAGTTTGTCATTTTCTTTATTGTATTTATCTACATTCTGGCCTTTCAGCCATTGTGTTACCGTTTGTCCGGTTTCCTTTCCAAATCCTTTGCAATGGGGTTCTTCAATTAGAGCAAAGTATTGGATAATTTCACCTGTTTGTCTTGACCGCGTAATGGCCCGTGCCAAAGGGTACATCCGGCAGGAGCCCGGCCTGGCCTCATAGACGGAACAGCCTTGGGGTGTAACAAAGGGACATTCATACCCTTTGTCAGGGTTGGGTTTAAATTCGATAATCGGTAAACCAGATCCAGGCCCGTAATGCAGGGAAGTATAGGTTTTTAAAAACATCTGTGAGGGAATTCCCAAATTATGTTTCAACCGTAAAATATCATAGGGTGTCAGTGCCTGATTCAGGTTCCGGCAGCAATCATTAAAGCATTCATTTTCACAACTGCAATTAAACTTCATTAAATCCTGGGGACTGACCGGTATCATATCTTCTGTCATCGTTTTTCCTTCTGCTTTATTTAAAAACAACTCACCATTTATTTTCTTTTTAGATTAACAATAATTGTTTTAGATTTCCAGTCTCTATTTTATTCTGAACTGCTTACTATATGTTGTATCATATCTGATTTAGATTTGATATATGTAGTCATTTTATAACCCCCCGGAAATAGTTGGGAAATAAGGTCAATCTTTTTTGAAAATTTCTTGACAATAAGGTTTAGAGAGTGATATTCGGAAACAGCGTTTGAAGCTTGAATGGACACTTGGGTTTATTTTTTGTTTGCGCTTCAAGCTTATATAGAGATAAAAAGGCCGGACAGTAAAGGTTACGGTCTATTTTGGTGAGGTAAAAAATAGTAGCACAACGGTATTGTGCAATTTGATTAACTTAAATTAGTGGAGGTATTTTAAATGCCATCTTTTGTAATTGCAGAAAAATGTGACGGCTGCAA
>JAOZRF010000360.1 GCA_029940245.1 Desulfobacula sp. | reverse complement strand
GTTCCGGGATCAATTTTTCTATGGAAAAGCTCGCCGGCTTGAACATATGAAAACTCACCCACAATGCAGGAATGAAGATTCATCATATCCACTGTTGCAAAAGGCCCTAAAAAACATCCTTGAAGGGTTGACCCATGAATATTTGCGTAATGAGCTGAAATTGTATTTTTGATACTAAATTCCTCAGGGCTCTCAAGATTATGCGAATTGCTGTGAACAAGGGTTTTATAAAGAAGACTGTCCCGAATCACGATCCGTTCATCTTCAACAAGCGGAATGTCCTTAATATAACGAATATTATCCCCCTCTCTTTTTAATTCATCACCTCTGACATCACTTTTATATATGGCAGATCTTCCCACATAACATTTACCCAGAAAATAACTGCCGGCAATATTTGAATTTTTAAAATTAAAATAAATGGGATGTTGAGAGGTAATTCCATAGAATGCATAAAACTTCAACATTTTATCGTATTCAAGAGCGTTGTTTACAAAACTCTCCGTATTAAAATCAAATTCCTCCAGATTAACATTAACACGCCTGATAATTCGATCATTCAGTTGCTTTAACTTATCCATGGTTAACGTCCTCTAATATAAAAAAAATTCTATTTATCGTAAAACGAATTAAACAAACAAAAATTCATATCATATTTTTCTTATTTTGACAAATTTTCACAAAATTGCAATACTACAAAATTATTAATACATTAAAATAAAGGTTTTATAAAGCTTGAATACTCCCAAAATCCTTGCTCCGGCAGGAGACAAAAATTCATTTTTGGCAGCCATTGCCGCAGGTTGCGATGCCATTTATTGTGGTCTTAAATTATTTTCAGCACGTATGGAAGCTGAAAATTTCAGTACTGAAGAATTGGCCAGATTAACCCAACTTGCAAAATCCCGACACATTGAAGTTTATGTGGCACTCAATTCAATTATCAAAGAATCCGAGCTGGAAAAAGTTTATAAGATTCTAAGCAAACTATGCCGGTTTGTTGATTTTGATGCCCTGATTGTCCAGGATCTTGCCATGATACCCCTTGCCAGAAAAGCAGGGTTTAAAAAAGAATTTTACCTTTCTACCTTAGGCAACTGCACCTTTCCTTCCGGATTAAAAACATCCGATCTATTGGGATTCAAAAGGGTTGTTCTACCCCGGGAACTGACCATTGATGAGATCAAAGAAATGGGGCAAAATACTCCCAAAAATATTGAACTTGAAGTATTTATCCATGGAGCGCTTTGCTATTCCATATCCGGGCGATGCTATTGGAGTTCATGGTTTGGCGGAAAGAGTTCCCTTCGGGGCAGATGTGTCCAGCCCTGCAGGAGAATCTATGAACAAAAAGGCCGGAAAAAAAGATATTTTTCCTGTATGGATTTTTCCGCTGATGTACTGGTTAAAATATTAAAACAAATCCCTCAAATAACCACCTGGAAAATTGAAGGCCGGAAAAAAAGCCCCCATTATGTCTATTACACGGTTAAAGCATATAAGTTGCTACGGGATGAGCCCAAAAAGAAAAAGGAAGCGCTTGCCTATCTTGATTATGCCATGGGAAGAGAATTTTCCCATTATAATCTTTTATCACAACGGATTATGAATCCTTTGGATCACTCATCAGAAACAGGATCAGGACTTTTTGCAGGAAGGATACAAAATCCTGCCGCTCCCTTTTTCATCACAAGAGAAGCTCTCATTCCTTCAGATCTTTTAAGAATCGGATTTGAAGATGAACAATCCCATGACATTCAAAAGGTCAGCCGGGCTGTACCCAAAAAAGGAAAATTCTATTTAACCAAAACCTCTAAATTTAAAATCAAAAAAGGAACACCTGTTTATATCATAGACCGAAGAGGATCAGAACTTTCAACGGTTATTAAATCCCTTAATGACGAGCTTGCCGAAATTCCTAAAACATCCATACGGCCCTCAGATAATGAATATAAAATTTCTTTTTCCCAAAAACCGGTAAAACAAAAAATCAGAACCAGGGAACTTACCCTGTCCAGAGGCAGACTTCAAAACAGCTCGGCCAGCGAAGAGACAGGTGCATGGATTTCTACCCGGGGATATTCTGTCCCCCCCTCAAGCAAAAACTGGTTGTGGCTTGATCCTCTGTTATTCCCGGGTGAAGAAAAAATATGTTCCGACTATATTGCCAAAACCATAAAAAAAGGAGCAAAAAATTTTGTTGTCAATGCTGTCTGGCAATTGTCGCTCTTTAAAAATCCAACCCAATCAAATATCTGGGCAGGCCCTTTCTGCAATATTACCAACAGCATGACGGTGAATCTATTAAAACAATATGGATTCTCCGGTGCCATTGTCAGCCCGGAGCTTGACCAGGAAACCTTTTGTTCTTTACCGCAAAACAGTGAACTTCCGCTTGGTGTTGTTATTTATGGCAACTGGCCTTTGGGAATTTCAAGAATTATTTCAAAGGATCTTAAAATAGACCAGGCATTTACAAGCCCTATGGGTGAAACAGCCTGGATTTCAAAACACAATAGCAATTATTTTATTTTCCCAAACTGGTATCTGGACTTAACCTCCAAAAAAGAAGTGCTTACAAAAGCCGGATTTTCACTCTTTGTCAATATCCATGAAACCATACCCCGTGGAATTAAAATGAAGAACCGCGCAGGACTGTGGAACTGGAACCTGAAATTATTGTAACCCGGGAATTAACAAGAACGAGACTAGGATGTTGCTGATAATAAAATTTTTGCTGACCTTATCAGCAGTTCTTCAATTTTTCCAAACCTTTGTCTGATCCTAAAAAAATTTATTGCAGGGAAATGGCGCAATGAGGTCCTGTAATCAAAAGATTATTGGTGACCGTTGACTGGATATGCTCCATTTTGCTGCCCAGCAGGATATCTTTGATAATTCCGTGCCCGTATGCGCCCAGAATGATGAGTGAATTATGTGGCACATCATAGAGCATGGTATCGAAATCTGATTTTTTATAAAAATACCATTGTCTGGAGAATTGGCTGACGGGTTCCGTGAGACCCTTCTTTTTTAGCAGCTCTTCATAATGGTCTTTGTTCCGTTTTTCCTTCAGTGTGTAGATATCCAGGGGAAGCCCTGAAGACATGGCGATTTTCAGCCCTAATTTCAGAGCATTTACCGAATTTGCAGAACCACCGAAAAAAACAGAAATACTGATCCAGGGTTTGAATACGGGGCTTGAAATCAAAACAGGAAATGTCGCATCTTTAATAATTCTTCTGACTTTTGAGCCGATATACCCCAGGCCTATTTTTGAGGACAAATCGCTGACAGATCTTGGACAGCACAGATAATCAAAACTGGTTGAAACATCCGGCAATGTGGATGCAGTAAAATTTTTTGGTTTATAAAACATGGGTTTAATGCCCATTTCATTAAACAGGTCTTCGGCATGTTTTTTTGCGCTCTTGGGTGATGCCAGATAAGAATGATCCAGATCGACCTGAACCGCATCATTGGGAAAATACATTAAAAATTTATCAGCTTTTGGGATATAAGCCACTGGAAAAGCATTGATTGTTTTACAAAAATACAAGGATTGAAGAAAGGTCTCCCTTCCAAAGGGCGTATTCCTGAAAATATGAAGCAATTTGTAATTCATTTTAATCTCCTTTATTTCTTTATAGAATCTTAGGGCCCACTCAAAAATAACTTTACATTTTGGAAGCCGATTCATCCTGTCCG
>JAOZRF010000359.1 GCA_029940245.1 Desulfobacula sp. | reverse complement strand
TCGATTCCTGATAGCTCTGATCCTGGAGCAATTAAGCTGACAATGAGAACGATCACAAAAAATCATGGTAAAATAGAAAGAAATTTGCAAGATATATCAGGTTTGGGACAGAAGCTCCCCCGATTATCAAGCAAATAATTATAAGAGCTCCTGCCCCGTTACCCCCAAAAGGGCAGGGAATATGCTATCAGAACTTATCAAAAATAAAAATCTTTTTTCTCATCTTTACAAAATCGATAAAGAAATAGCGGAACGATACAGGCAATTGCCTTGTCCTCATTGTGGCGGCCCCTTATATTTCAGCAATTATATGCGCAAACCCCGCGGAGAACCGGATGATGTTTCGGAAAAATATTTTATTCGGTTCAGCCTGTGCTGTGGAGCCGAAGGATGCCGCAAAAGATTTATGCCGCCATCCTGTCGTTTTCTGGGAAGAAAAATATACTGGTTCGCAGTTATTCTGTGTGTTTTGACGGACTGGCAAAATAGCCCTGAGAAAATCACGTTGTTTGATTGGTCTATACGAACAGGCATCTCCAGGAATACAATCAAACGCTGGCTTGCCCTTTTTCATGACAAATTTCCGGCAAGCCGAACCTGGCTGAAGATTCGAGGGCAAGTATCCGCTTGTGTCAGTAATAACAAGCTTCCATCAAGTCTTATCAATTATTTCCAGACATTGAAATCCACTGCCAAAGATGCACTTGTCGCAAGCCTGATATTCTTATCGGGCGGGGCCAAAATCAGGGCCGGATAATCTCGCGCAGACGATGAACATGGACATAAAAATTTAGCTGTTTTACCACTTGATCTGGATATTCAATCAAAATTATAGGCGATATTATTAACCCTTAGATTGAAAGGAACCAGATTAATGAGCGGTAAAACTCAAAACCCGGCAGACCCATGGGCGTTATTTCGCTTTTCAGTTATCGGTGGGTTATTGGCACGCCCTCCGGCAACTGGAGACCTGCAAAAAGAGCTGACTAAACTTGCCAGGCAAATTTATACCCATCCTGTGACGGACAAACTGACCTGTTTTCATTTTTCCACAATTGAAGCATGGTATTACAGGGCAAAAAATTCTTCTGACCCCATTATGGCATTGGGTCGTAAAGTCCGTTCAGATATGGGCAAATCCACAGTGTTTAATAGTGAGCTGATCCGTCTTCTTGGTATTCAGTATAATACCTATCCGCAATGGAGCTATCAGCTTCATGCCGATAACCTGGCTGCTGAAATACATGAACAGGGCCTGTGTGAGAACCTTCCCTCATATGCCAGCGTGAGAAGACGGATGATTGAACGGGGCTGGAGAAAAAAAGCTTCTAAAAAGAAGAATCTAACGTCAGGCCAAAAAACAGCTTTAGAGCGTTTTGAAGCGTATGAAGTTCGCAGCTATGAAGCAGAAAATGTCCACGAACTGTGGCATCTTGATTTTCATGAAGGCAGCAGGCGTGTGGTGGATGCTCAGGGGCAATGGCATACGCCAAAGGCATTGTGCATTCTTGATGACCATTCCCGCCTGTGCTGCCACATTCAATGGTACTTGAATGAAACGGCAGAGGTTTTAATACATGGTTTATCCCAGGCATTTTACAAACGAGGGCTTCCCAGAGCCTTGATGACGGACAATGGGTCTGCCATGATTGCACACGAAACCGGCAATGGTCTTAAGCGATTCGCTATAAATCATGAGACAACATTACCGTATTCACCCTACCAGAATGGGAAGCAGGAAGCCTTTTGGAATAGTCTTGAAGGCCGCTTGCTGGCCATGATGGTCAGGATAGAGTCCTTAACCCTGGAGTATTTGAACCGGGCCACCCAGGCGTGGATTGAGATGGAATACAACAAGTCAATTCATAATGAAATTCATATGTCTCCGTTACAATGCATGCTTGACGGCAAAAACGTGTCACGTCCGGCGCCGGAATCTGAACAGCTTCAATTTGCGTTTACGGTCTGTGAGTCCAGGAAACAGCGTCAATCCGATGGTACAATTTCCCTCAACGGCATACGGTTTGAAATTCCTTCACGTTTTAATCACATCCATCGGCTTTATGTCTGCTTTTGTTCCTGGGATAAATCCGTTGCCTGGCTTATAGACAACCGAACCGGAAGCAAGCTTGCCGTCATTTATCCCCAGGACAAGATAAAAAATGCCTCGGCATACCGCCGTATGAAATCCATACCTGAAGCGATCAAGCCTCCCCGTGAAACCCTTGCCGGACCAGAACCGGCACTGCTCAGGAAGCTTTTTTGTGATTATGCCGAAACCGGGATGCCTTGTGCGTATCTGCCAAAGGAGGAAGGTATATGAAAAACAACAAACGACTATTGGCTTATTATGGATTGAAGTGGAATCCTTTTTTGCCGAATATTCCAGTAGACTCTTTATGGCATCTGCCCCGGATGGAGGCTTTTATTATTCGTCTTGAGAATATGACCATGAACGGTGGATTTGTATTGATTACCGGTGAGCCCGGACTTGGCAAATCCAAGGCGCTCCAGTCGATTGCCCATCAATTTAACAAGCTTGATGAAGTGATCGTCGGCGTCATGGAACGGCCCCAAAGCAGTGTGGCCGATTTTTATCGTGAAATGGGGGCATTATTTGGTGTCAATTTGAGCCCTGCCAATCGATACGGTGGGTTTAAGGATCTTAGGGAACGCTGGAAAAATCATATTAAAACAACCTTGTTCAGACCCGTTCTTCTTATTGATGAAGCCCAGGAAATGCTTACAGGATGTCTCAATGAGCTTCGATTGCTCAACAGTATGGATTTTGACTCCCACAATTTATTGACCACGATTATCTGTGGTGATACCCGGCTGCCGGAACGGTTCAGAACAAGTGCACTGGTAGCCCTGGGCAGTAGAATCCAGTTCCGGTTAAAACTGGAACCTTACACCCGGGAAGAACTGTTGGATTATATGAAACACTGCCTGAACCAGGCCGGAGCTCCTCAACTCATGACAAAATCATTAATTAAAGCCCTTGTAGAGCACTGCACAGGAAACTTGCGGGTTCTCAACAATATGGCTGCAGAACTGCTTGAAGTGGGCGTCCAAAAAGAGCTGTCGCAACTGGATGAAAAACTTTTTATAGAGATTTTTTCTCTGAAGCCGTCGTCAACCAGATAATACAGGAGGTATAAAAATGGCAATCAATGAAATGGAACTTGAAAAAACAATGGCTCAAATTGTTGATCAACTGGGTTATTTGCTCATGGAAATGATCCTGGTCAGTTTTAAAAAAATAAATATGGAAAATCTTCTTCTTAATGAATTGCTGGAGATCAAACAAGAGGAACAAAAAGAACAGAGATTTTAAAGTTTTGGTGAAACGGAGTCGGGATATCCTGGGGAGGAAACCCGACAAGGGATAGCCAAAAGCAGGTGCCATTGAATGATGCACCGGGGGAAGCAGGAAAACCTTGCTTCCCTTCTTTTTTATTCAAGGATATCCTGCCAATGCCTTAAAAAACCCAATAAAATCAAAAGGCGCGCAGCGACATCCACTATTTCGTCTAAAATAAATATCCTTATATTCATCACCCTGATTTATCCTGAACATAAGCCCATTGATTATCGTGATTCCTCTCAAAGAACACAAAGGTGTTTTCTTCAATATCCAACTCATCCAGCAAGGCCATTAACCTGCCGGTTATATCGTCAACTTCGACAATGGAATCCTTGTAAGGGGTCGC
>JAOZRF010000358.1 GCA_029940245.1 Desulfobacula sp. | reverse complement strand
TCTGAACAAATCTGTATGACATTCAACGGCTGGTTGATTTCATGGGCCATGCCGGCTGCCATGGTTCCCAGGGTAGCCAGTTTTCCTGCCTGGATCAACTGGGTCTCTTTTTCAACACTCTCGGTGACATCCATTGCCGATGCAATCAGGACATCCCTGTGGCTGTATTTTGCATTTACAATCTTAACAGTTACAAAAAAAGATGTCTTGTCTTTTCTAAAATGCTTTTTCTTGGTAAACAATATGGGCTTGTTTTCAAAAAGCCCTTCCAGGCCTTGTTTAATTGTTTCATCCAAGGTATTGCAGATATCAAGAAAAGACGTCCCTAACAGTTCTATTTTAGAGTAGCCATACTCTTTTACCACCCTCTCATTGACGTCCAGAATTTCTAATGTCTTCTGATCAATAATAAAAATTGGATTTGGATTATTATTAAATAATGACCGATATTTTTCTTCTGAGTTTTTATACTTATCATAAAGTGTGGAAAGCTCCTTGTCCTGCAACTCCAGTTCTTCCTGAACTTTTTTGTCTTCCGTGATATCTTTTAATGTCTCTATGGCACCTATTATCTTACCATCAGGAGATTTTATGGGTGCAGCTGTAAAAAAAACCCATTTCCCCTCTTTGCCCATATGAGGAAAAAACTCTTCAGCTTCATACGCCTCGTTAATCAGATGTGATTTTCTCCAGGATGAACCATAATATTTTGATACCTCCTCTTCAGACATTCCACCCACAATGACATCTGCCATGGTAGGTCTCTTGGCAGACCGGAAAGGCACCCACTGCCGGTCTGTTCCCACCAGTTCGTATGCATTTTGTCCTGTCAATTTTTCACAGGCACTGTTCCAATGCGTAATAATATGCTCATTGCTAATGATAAATGTCGGAATCATGCTGCCCTGAATAATTTGAGAAAGCTCTTTTTCCATTTCAAGCAGGTCTTCTCTTTCAAGCTTCAGGTATTTATTCTCATCCTCGGCATTTTTGTAAATGATCTGGGAAAACTGATCAAATAAATCTGAAATTTCCTGCTTATCAACCGTGTCAGATTGAATTTTTCTTTTAATTTTTATTTTTTCTTCTTCTGATTTTAAAAAATTTAAAAATGACTCGGCCCGATAAGCATCCAAATCAATAATGCTGACATGTTCCGTATTCACCTTTTCCAGTATGCAGCTTAGCATTTCATCATTTTTTAATTTTAAGATAATATCAATACCCGAAAGGGTGCAAACTTCACTATACTCCTGAGTGATCGGCACCCCCTGCTCCCGGGCATATTTGATCCCTTCAACCCGGGTTAAGGTATCCGCTACCAGTAAAACCTTGAGATCCAGTTCTTTTAATCCAGACCCCAGTAAAATTTCAAGAATTTGTTTACATGGATGATTCCCACCGATGATGGCTATCTTTAAACCTTTAAGGTCAATATTCATTGGACTGTACTACTCCTGTTCAAGGGGTTAATTCCTTAACACCAGTATATTAAAAGAAAATAAAGCCTACAATAATAAAGGTTGGAATCAAAAAGACTAATGAATACTTTAGAATATACCCAAAAAAGCTGGGCATCTCAATTCCCGCCTCAGCCGCGATGGACCGAACCATAAAATTGGGTGCATTGCCAATATAACTACAGGCACCAAAAAAAACAGCCCCCGCTGAAATGGCCTTTAGATAAATTGCGTTTTCCGTCATTAATAAGGGAACAGAACTGGTTTCTGCCATACCGGAATAAAAACTGCCAAGGGCTGTATTGAAAAAGGTCAGGTAAGTTGGGGCATTATCCAGAAAAGCCGACAACATTCCTGTAACGAAAAAATAATGAACAGGTTCTTTTACTGCATTGATCAGAAAAGCAAACGCACCATTTGGGCCTGCTTTCAATAACAGCAGACAGGGAATCATGGTAATAAAAATGCCGATAAACAGATAGGCAACTTCAATTATCGGGAACCATGAAAATTCATTTTCCTCTCTGAGAGTCCTTGGTGTAACCCAGAGCGAAGCAATTCCAAAAACAATGAGAAGACCATCCCTGAGCCAGTCCTGAACTGCCCTGTGAACACCCAGGGTTGAAATTGTCCCCAAATCCAGGATGCCGCTCATTAGAACAGAAACCACTACGCCTCCCAGAAAAATAAAATTGTAAGTTCCCACCAGGCGCAAGGGCTTTTTTTCTCCATCATCCGGTGCTTTTGCTCCTTCTTTTTTATAATGATAGGTATCAAGAGCAAAATAAATGACCAGTAAAATAATGGATGCAACAAGCATATGCGGCAGGATTTTAAATGTCCAGAAAAAACTGACCCCATGAAGAAATCCCAAAAACAGGGGCGGATCACCAAGCGGCGTTAATGCCCCGCCAATATTTGCAACCAGAAAAATAAAAAACACCACCATAAAGGCTTTGTTCTTACGATGGGCATTGGCCCGCAAAAAGGGCCGGATCATAAGCATGGCAGCCCCGGTTGTCCCCATCCAGGACGCCAGGATGGTACCGATCAGTATGATAATCATGTTGATAATGGGTGTTCCTCTGAGTGTCCCTTTAAGCAGGATACCGCCGGAAATGGTAAACAATGCCCATAAAAGGATAATAAAGGGAACATAGTCTGCCAGAATAATATGAAAAATCTCATGAAGTGCAATGCCTTTATAGGCATATAGAAACGGCAGAGCAAGACAGGCTGCCCAGAATGCGGAAATCTTACCAAAGTGATGATGCCATATATTCCCGGCGATCAACGGCAACAGGGCAATAGATAACAGCATGCATGCAAAGGGAATACAACTATACAGCGGCAGTGTCTCTCCTAAATTTACATGACCGTGGGCTCCCTGGTCATGGGTCTCACTTGAAGCGGTTTCAGAATGTTCACCAGCTTCAATCGTGTTATGCGTTTTTTTATCAGAATGGTCTTTGGCAGCAGCAGGTGCTAAAGAAATGAATAAAACCAACAATATTATTAACAATGCCAGCCTGTCCAATTTCATCGATTCGTTCCTTCCTGGTTATTTGGGCTGTAACGCAACATTTGAATGTCTGTTTGGCCAATCCATGCCAATTTACATTTCTGCTTTGGCTTTTCCCATAAAATATTCCAAGTGATCAAAGCAAAATATTTTAATTTAATTATTGAATTTGAATCAGAAAGTCAAGGTGAAAAAAAGGAAGGTTAAAAGGGCTTATCCGGCAGAACAATTTTAAAATCCGTCTCTTTTCCTTTTATGGATGATACCTGGATTGATCCGCCGTGCTGTTTGATAATAGAGTTTGAAATATATAACCCAAATCCTGTTCCTTTCGTGCCCTTTGAAGAAAAAAACAGATCAAATATTTTTTCTTTTGTCTTCATATCCATACCGCAGCCATTGTCATGGATATGAATGACCAATTGATCTTTTTTCCGTAAAATTTTAAACTGGATTTCATGATCTTTCTTTTGTGCATCCGCAAGGCAGGCATCAATGGCATTGTCTAAAATGTTAATCAGAGCTACCAGAATAAACTCTTCATCTATGACCATGGTTTCAGGATAATGGGGTTCATTACAGTAAAATGAGATCCTTGTTCCCTTTAGTTTTAATTCAATTATTTTTTTTATCTGATCAATAAACCCTTTTGTATCAATGACGGTTCTGGAAAGTTTTCTTTCCTTGGAATATAATAATATATCCATGATCATCTTCTTTATCCGGGCAACTGCCT
>JAOZRF010000357.1:2810-3737 GCA_029940245.1 Desulfobacula sp. | reverse complement strand
CGCCCCGGACGAACATTTCCACCCCCTTTGGAAGGACCGTCTCATCGATATTGAAATTGGGATTGTGGTGCGGGATATCGGTTTTTTTATCCTTGTCCGCACACCCGAGAAATATGAAGACTCCGGGAACACGGGATGCATATTCACTGAAATCTTCACTGGCTATATATTGTCCCGGATCAATCACATCCGGGCTGCCGAACACATCCGCAGCAGTTTTTCTGGCAAAATCAGTCATGTTTTCATCATTGACCAGGGGAATATTTTCATGTTCAATTTTTATATCGCAGGTACATTGATGAGTCTGGCAGACAGATTCACAAATCCGGATAAATCGTTTTGTCGGATTGTCATCGTCATCCGGTGCCGCATCGTGAAGGAATCGGATAGTTCCTTCCAGATAGACTTCCTCTGGAATGATATTGGCTTTCTTTCCGGCTGCAAGTTTTCCAAACATGATAATGACAGGTTTTCGGGCATCCATTTCCCGGGTTTGAACAGCCTGGACCGCCTGTATGATGCCAGCGGCCGCAATGACCGGATCAATGGCTTCATGAGGATATCCCGTATGGCCTCCCCTGCCTTTCACTGTCAATTTAAACACATCCAGGCCGCCCATGACAAGGCCAGGGGTAATGGAAACCCTGCCCGAAGGAATCAGGCTCCAGATATGGATCCCCATCACCGCATCCACTTTCGGGTTTTCCAGGACACCTTCTTCAACCATTTTGACTGCACCTGCGATTTCTTCATCGGGCTGAAATACAAATTTGATTTTTCCGATCAAAGAGGCCTGGTTTTCCTTGAGTACCCTAGCCGCCACCAACAGCATCGCCATGTGAGAATCATGGCCGCATGCATGCATGACACCGTCGTTTTTTGTTTTGTATTCCACCGCATTGGTTTCAGTTATAGGCAGGGCATCCC
>JAOZRF010000357.1:0-2800 GCA_029940245.1 Desulfobacula sp. | reverse complement strand
AGGACCTGACTTGCCACTGTCAAGCAACGCCACAACGCCTGTTTTGGTGATGCGGCTTGTTTCAAATCCAATGGTTTCAAGATAGGCTTCAATCTTTTTTGCGGTTCTTAACTCCTGAAATCCCAATTCCGGATACATATGAAAGTCACGACGCAGCTCAATGGCTTCATTTTTAAGTTCATTGATTCTTTTTTTTATGACATCCATTTTTAATCCCTAGTGAATAAGAAATAATTTTCGTTCAAACTCAGCAAATGTCCTGGCACCTGTTTGAGTAACCCTGAAAGATTCAGAGCATTCAAATCCGAAATTATCCATCCACATGCCCAGGATCATGTGAAAAGTCATGTTGGGTTTTAAAATGGTTTTGTCGCCGGGGCGAAGACTTGCCGTATGCTCGCCCCAGTCCGGGGGATAGTTGAGTCCCATGGAGTATCCGATGCGGGATTCCTTTTCAAATCCTTTTTTGGCAATGTGTTCCCTCCAGATCCGTTCCACATCTTCACCTGTAAGCCCTGGTTTGATGCCGTCCAGGGTCAGGTTCAGTCCTTCCACCGTGATATCGGCCAGGATCTTGAGTTTTTCCGGGGGATTTTTCCCGATAAAGGCGGTTCGTGCGATGGGACAATGGTAACGATGACGGCAACCTGCCAGTTCAAGATTTACTGCCTGACCGCTTTCATAGGGCTCATCCGTCCACGTCAGATGGGGAGCGGATGTCTTTTCACCCGTGGGCATCATGGGGACAATGGATGGATAATCGCCTCCAAAATCCGGGGTACCCGTCACCTGGGCCTGATAGACAGCTGCCACGGCATCACATTCCCGAGTGCCGGGGGCAAGATTTCCAATAGCGGTTGACATGACGTTTTCAGCAATTTTACCGGCTTGTTTCATCAGATTGATTTCAGCCTCTGATTTAACAATACGCACCCAGCTAACCAGAAGATTTCCATCCAGCAGGTTGTCTCTTCCAAGGCTTTTTTTCAAAGCTTGATCGCTTCTCGCGGTATAATAATAGGAATCCGTTTCAACACCGATTGTTTTTTTTGCCCATCCTTTTTCCTTTATAATGTCTGCCATAAAATTCATGGGATGTTTGATATCCGACTGGATATAATCTTCCGGATATCCAATCATGTTTTCAGATTTTATAAATGCTGTATGCTTTGCCCCGTTTACATCCATGTTCCTGCCGATCCAGAAGGGTTCTTCCTGATCATCAATGACCAGGACAGCCTGGGGGACATAAAAGGACCAGCCATCATATCCTGTCAGGTAGTTCATATTGGCAGGATCACACACCACAAGTAATTCAATTCCCTTTTTGGCCATGGCTGATTTGGTTCTGGCGATACGTTCAAGGAATTCATTTGAGCTAAATAGAGCCATTTTTCCTCCTGTTCATATTTGGATACCAGGTCTGAAACCCAGATTGCGGGAGTCGGACCAAACATGTATTCAGTTTAACGCTTATATCCCGGCAACACCTTTTTTAATTAATTCCAAAGCTTTTTCAAGGTTTTCAGAACTTGTAGCAAAGGAAATCCTTGCAAAGCCTTCTCCATTCTCTCCAAAGATTGAGCCCGGTACCATGGCGACTTTATGGTCTTTGACCATATATTTTGCAAAATCCCAGGATGACATCCCAAAAGATGAAATATTTGGAAATGCATAAAAAGCTGATTCAGGCTTGATACAGGAAATACCTTTAATATTGTTCAGGCCGTCGTAAACCAGTTCACGTCGCTTGGCATATCGTTCCACCATCTGTTTGACACAATCCTGGGATCCTGTTATGGCTGCCAGGGCTGCCCTCTGGGCAACAGCTGCCACACCGGAAACCATATGCTCCATAAGTTTTTCCATTTCAGCGATGATAGCCTTGTTAGCCACCACATATCCCACTCTCCAGCCGGTCATGGCATAGGATTTGGAAAGGGTGTAAACACAAATCGTCAAATCTTTCATGCCGTCCAGTGATCCAATGGAAACATGTTCGTTTCCATCAAACAGGATATGTTCGTAGGGCTCGTCTGAAAGAACCATGATCTCATTCTGTTTACAAAGATCGGCAATCTCTTCCAGGATCTTCCTGTCAAATACTGCGCCCGTCGGGTTTGAAGGCGTGTTAAGAATAATAACCTTGGTTTTAGGGCTTATCGCTTTTTTAACATCTTCAGGGTCAATTTTAAACTGATTTTCTTCTTTGGCTTTCACCCTTACGGGAACTCCCCCGAAAAGGCGGATCTGTGAATAATAATCATATCCGGGATCTACAACAATAACTTCGTCTCCCGGATTGACCAGGTGGAGCATGACATTGAAGATCCCCTGCATGGCACCCACACTGATGAAGATTTCAGATTCCGGATCTGCCTTGATTTTATTTTCCGTTTCAACTTTTTTTGCCACAGCTTCCCTTAAATCAAGAAAACCACTGGCAGGCGGGTATCTGGTAAACCCCTGGTCAAGTCCTTCTTTGGCTGCATCCCGGATATGAACAGGCGTGTCAAAATCAGGCTGGCCAATCCCCAGGTTGATAACACCATCTATTTTGTCGGCCAGGGCAAACATGATGCGGATACCAGACCATTCAACACCTGTATTTCGTTTTGCAAAAAATTTCTCAATATTCATGATATTTACTTCTTTTAATTAAGATTACGGTTTTGTCATGACCAGATCTTTGGCGCCTTTTGGAGAAGTTTTCATCTCGGGAGCATGCTTATCCATGATTTCCATAACAATGGAGGCAATTTTAACTTTTTCTTTGATGAAATTTTCATGCCATTCTTCT
>JAOZRF010000019.1:5494-13952 GCA_029940245.1 Desulfobacula sp. | reverse complement strand
GGAACAGTTTTGGTTTTATCACCTTTTTTGCCTGACACAGCTGTCGTGGTGAAGCTTACATCAGTTACTCCATTTCCACCTGACTTTGATGAATTTGAGGTAAGATCACATTTTGCTTCAAACCATGATCCCGGATTAACAATGCCGGTTGAATAAATAATAATCCTGGAGGAATTTGATGGGTCATCCATGGTTCTTATAACAAAGGCATCCCCACTTTCCAGGTTAAACTGGGTATTGGCCGCATAGGTTGTGCCTTCTGCTATATTTGATTTGGCATATCTCATGCCGGATTCTGCAAGATAATATGCCCTTGAATACGCATTGGAAAAAAGTCCTGTCTGCGTTGAGCCAGAGGTAAAATACAAAGTGCCTGCACTCATAATTCCAATAATCGTAATAGCGGCAATAAGTCCGATCAGCATGGACCCTTTATCGTTATTATAACATTGTACGGCTTTGTCTTTTAATTGATTCATCACCCTATCTCTCTTTTTTGCTCAAGGTAAAGGTTATAGATTCCTTGGTGCTATTTTACCTGTAAATACTGCAGATATATTATCCATCCCGATAAGTTCCAGTGTAATTCCAATCATTACACTAGAGCTGGTCCAGGTTGAAGCCGGGCTGGCATCATTATACGCATCATAGTATTCAAGTTTAAAATTTTTTACCGAATCAACAAGGGTATTTCCATTGTTGGAAAAATTGTCATACAAAAGGGGATCACCAGAGGTCCCTGCCCAGGATAATTTATGGATTTCAGGGGTTCCGTTTCTATAGATAGTATAAACAATGGAGCTTGAAATGCCCTGTCCAGGGTTAACTTCCGCAATATTTCTGAACTCCTTTGAAATTCTTATCATTGCAAGCTGACCTTTATAGGCAGTTTCTGAATTCTTTTTTTGAGAAAAATAACTGTTGACTGCACTCATAATGCCAAGACTGCCAACAAGAACAAGAAATCCGGCAATAATCATAACAAAGATTAACTCAATTAATGAAAACCCGGATTTATTGGAAACTAATTTAATCATAATAGATTCTATTGTTTATTGTATAGTATAGTCAATCTTTCGCCGGAAGAGATTGATTCAATGGTCACTTTTAACAATTTTCCATAATCTGAATCCTTTTTCTTAACTTTTTCTTCCGAATTAGCGGTAAATCTGATGAACCGGTTACGATGGACACGGTAGGTCCCATAGCTTTTATTATAATCCTTACCCTCTTTTTTGCCTATGCTTTTTCGCAGATCATTTAGATCAGAATCAGGGTCGGCAAAATAATTATCCAAATAATCTGATGTAATATTTTCAACAATTTCATGGAGTTTTAAAGATTTATCAAGAACAAATATCGGTTCAGGACTCCTTACACTGGCAGTATAAACAAACTGATACATCATGGTTCCAAAAATTGAAGCAATAATAATCACTATAATCAATTCAATCAATGTAAATCCATTATTCTTATATGTTTTTAACCTCATAGCACCCTAATAAATAAAACCTGTTTTCTGGGTTATGGTCAGCGTGTGCGGGTTTTTCCCCTGCTTTCTTAACGTAATAACAATATCAGAGTTTACAGATACAGGGCTTCCAAGATCATCAAAGGTTATCGTTTTTGTGCCCGGGGTCGCACTGACAGTCGCACTGACACCGCTTGCAAAAGAATGGGTGGCAGAATCTTCATTGGGAAGATTCACCGATGCTGTGGAACCATTTTTTTGAAGGGTGTATGAATTGCCGCCGTTTATTTTAATACCCCAGGATTGATTATTGGCCATGGCCCGGATCTGGCTGTATCTAAGATGGGCTTTCAGGGTTTCAGTTTCCATAACCACATCATAGGCATCGTTTGAAGTCATTTTAGATACGGCAACAGCAGAAAGAATTCCAATAATAACAAGCACGGAAATAATTTCAATCATGGTAAACCCGTTCGAATTGCTCGATACATTGGAAATTTGATATTTTCCAATTTTTTTCATAAAATATCTGTATAGACTTATAAGAGTTATGTCAATTCTTTTTAACTAGTATCTAAACGAAAACCTTGTTCAGACACGGTTTTAAGTTTTAGGTTTTAAATTTTTAAGAGTTAAAAACAGGAAACACTCTCGGATGGTTGCAAATCTCCAACCAAAATTTGAAAACTATATTCCGGGGTTTTCGGTCGGGTACAAATTATAGCTTTTTGACTACCTGGGGAAAAATTACAGGCAAGATAATCCTGAAAGATGAAGAATCCAAATTTTTATATTTCATTTTGCCCATTTTTATATTATCATTCCTGCATACATAAATACAACAATAATCAATAATACGAATCAAACAGGATAAAATATTATGGCACACGAAGACAAAGGGCATTATGCAGCAAAACATAAGGGCAGACAGATCAATGAAACCATTGCCGCAAAAATACGGGCATTGTCTGAAGATAATTGTATTAAATGTGCTTCAGCCCATCATGCAGCAAAAAAACTGAACCTTTCTCCAGCTAAAATCGGCGTACAGACAGATCTTTTAGAATATCGAATTTCAGACTGCCAGCTTGGATTCTTTGGCTATAGTGATGGACAAAAAAGAATTGATCCAAATATTGAGATTACGACTGATTTAAATGAACTTCTGGATAAAAAAAGCAAAGACGGCAGAATATCCTGCCTGGAATGCTGGAATATTGCCAAAACATTAAAAATCAAAAAACTTGATGTCGGATCAGCCTGTGAACAAAAAAATATCCGGATAAAACCCTGTCAACTGGGTGCTTTTTAAACAAATTATTTTTTATTGAGCCTTAAGTTTTTTTTGTGTTTTCCGCTTTCTGTTTTGTTTTTGTTTTTTTATTTTTTTTAATTGTTTATCATCCTTGCCCGTCATGGTTTCTTCTATTTTTTCAATAAGCCTGCGCAGGGCAAAAAACCGGTTTAACCTCTGGGATCTTGATTTTCCACATTTCACGGATAAATCTGTTTTTTTATGTTTGAGAAACACGGCAGAAGAGGATTTATTGACCTTTTGTCCTCCTCTGCCCGATGCTTTTATAAATTTTTCTTCAATATCTTCTTTTTTGATTCCAAGGGTGTTCATCCTCTTTTCGAGGTCAAACAATTTATTTTTACCAGGTAATGTCATCCCAATTTTACCAGATTATAATTTTCCTCTAAACTTCAGATACAAGTTCATCGGAATAATTTTTATTCTTATTTGTTTTTCCAGACAGGCTTTCTTTTCTCCTCAAAACTTGCAATACCTTCAAGGGTATCTTCTGTTTTTATCATGGTTTTAAGAAAATAATTACTGACCAGATCCACGCCCTGGGAAAAACCGGTTCCAATATGACGTTTTACGGCCCGTTTGTTAAGACGGATAATCAATGGGCTTGCATGACATATTTGCTTTACCTGGCCATCAATTGCTGTCTGGAAATCATCAACAGATGCCACCCTTGATACAAATCCAAGGTCCCGGGCTTCTTTGGCAGTATAATTCTGGCCCGTGGTGACAATTTCAATGGCCTTTGCAACACCTACAAGTTCGGGAAGTCTTAATACTGCATAGGGTGGGAAAAAACCCAGTTTTATTTCCGGCTGCCCCAATATGGCCTTTTCCGAGGCAATGACAATATCACAGGCAATGGCAACTTCCATGCCTCCCCCTAAACATGCGCCATTGACAGCAGCAATAATGGGAATATCAATCATGTTGATCAGCTCAAAAATCCGGTTAAATGTGGCCACCATTGCATCCACATTATCTGGTTTGTGGTCTCCCACTTCCACACCGGCACAAAAGCTTCTGCCTTCCCCCGTGATCACAACACATTTTAGTTCTTCATCTGCTGCTATTTTTTCCAGCTGGGCATTGAGTTCATTCATCATGGGAATGTCCAAAACGTTGTGTTTGGGTCGATCAAGAATGATCCTGGCAACCTGACCATTGTTTTCAATTTTTAAAAATTTAGGTTCTGCCATGTTGGCCTCCTGATAATATAATCGGGTAAAATAATCTGGTTTAATTTATTTATCCTCTGATAACTCTAGGCGTAATCATATGATGCTGGGGGCAGATGGATTTTGGATTCTGGTAGCAGGCCCCTGCAAAGGCTTTCAAATAGTCACGCAATTCGCTCATTTTAACCACTTCATCCACCATACCATATTTTGCACAATAGGCTGGTCTTGAATTATCATGATATTCCTTGGCCAGTTGATTCATTTTTTCGATAATGGGTTCAAGGGGACGTCCTGCATCTTTTTCTTTGACAAGTCTTCTGGAAAAACTTGCTGCTGCTGCTGTTTCACCATGCATGACGTAAATTTCAGTTGTGCCTACCCCCAGGGTAAAGGCGTTGTGACGGTTGGCAGTAGGACCTCCCATAACATAATGGGCTGCTGCAGTGCCTTTTCTCAAAGTGATCAAGGTCATGGGCACATCTGTCTGCTGGATGGAATAGATCAGGGACTGTCCAAGACCTAGAAGCTCTGCTTTTTCAGCAATATCACCCACGTCAATGCCCGAGGTATCCTGGAACCAGATCAAAGGGATCCGATCTCTCCCGCAAAAGGTGACAAACTCATTCATTTTGATAAGTCCCTGGCGATAAAGTTTACCACCGATTCCGCCATAATCTGCATACTCAGGATAATCTTCTCCCAGCCAGCCCTGATTGTTACCAATAATGCCCACCAGAAATCCATCCATTTTAACAAGACCCGTATAAATTTCCGGGCCGTATTTTGGTTTGAATTCCATGTGTTCACTGCCGTCAACAAGGCGGGCAATGATTTCCTTGAAATTATAAATCTGTTTCTGGTTAAAGGGGATGAGATGATAAAGATCTTCTGCCGGAAATCTCGGAGCTTTGGGTTCTGCAACCCTGAAAAATTTCGGGTTATAAGCCGGCATATCTTTCATATAATCTTTGAGCCCGTCAAGAACGCCTTTTTCTTCTTCATAGACATACCTGAAAAAACCTGTTTCATTGTAATGGATATCAACGGATCCCGGGGGTTTGGCCTTGAATTGTTTTGCAGATGAAATGAGCTGCTCTGCGCCTTCCAGATCAAAATAGCCCTTGGGAGACATGCCGCTTAAAATACCGCCACCGCCCACGGCAATATTACAATTTTTATGGGCAAACAGAATCGTCGGGCTGATGCCCTGGTATCCACCGCCGGCAGGGTTAGTGCCATAAATACCTGCCAGTATGGGAATTCCCTCCTGCTCAAGTTCTGCATGGCGATAAAAAGTTGTACCGCTTCCCCTTCTGTTGGCATAAAATTTTTCCTGTTCCGTCAATTTTACACCGCTGCAGTTGACCAGCCAGACCAGGGGGATATTTAATCGTTTTGAAAGGTCTGTGAGCCTCAAAATATTTTCAGGCTGTCCCGGAAGCCATGCACCGGCCATGACTTTATTATCAAATCCTGCCACAACACACCATTTACCGGAAATCTTTGCCAGGCCATCAATGACGTTTGTGGTATTTTCCTCATTATCTTCAGGATTGAACAGGGTGTGTAAGGGATTCCAGGTACCTGGATCAACCAGATATTCAAGTCTCTGCCACACTGTCATGACGCCTCTTGCATTGATTTTTTCAGTAGGCATTCCAGCATTTTTGACTTTCTCAACTTCAACATCAATCCCGGCTTCTACTTCCCGGATATTTTTTACGTTTTGTTCCGAACTTAGCAACTGGCCTTTGTTAAGTGCCACACCAAATTCTGTCATTTTTTCAAAATATTGTCTCATTCTCTACTCCCGGTAATCATAAATTATTATTTGAGATTACTAGCTCCCATTAAATGAAAGCCATTTACTGATTAAAAAATTTTAAATCCAATATCCTTCCAAGAGGGAACACCCCTCTTGACTTTAACTTTTTCTTTAAGTATAGACCAAAATTGTCTTGTTTAAGAAAAATCTTTTTCTGGCAAGGGAAAAATTAAATATCTTTTGAACAAAGGAGATGAAAATGAGTACAGAAATCTTGAGCCCCATGCCCGGTACAATCTTCCAGGTACACGTAAAAGAAGGAGATGATGTTGTTGAGGGACAGGAACTTTTGGTCCTTGAAGCCATGAAAATGGAAAACCCCATTGTTTCAATAGCTGAAGGCAAGGTAAAACAAATCAATGTCAAAGTGGAAGACAAAGTCGCCACAAAACAGCTTCTTCTTGTTATTGAATAATCATCAATACCTTGATAACCAAATTTTGTATCTGTAGAGGGCATCATTCTTTGTGCTCTCTGCATGATATGAATTTGTTCATTTTATTCTTTGTATAACCATTATATTTATTTGACATATTCGGGGCAAACCGGATAGCTGCCGAATAGCCCTTTCCATATTATTGTTTCCGATTAAAAAATACTTTTTTAATACTATTAAAGATGAAATAAATCCCTTTCTTTGTCAAGCTATTTTTTAGCTATATTTTAACTTTTTTCTTGACAAATCTATCAAATTTTAGTTTATTTTACGCTTTATGATATAAAATATTGTCTGATGTGTAAGACATTTCAGGGTAACCGTTTAGGAGGAATAATGGATTTTCAATTATCAAAAGAGCTTCAGATGCTCCAGAAAGAAATCAGAAATTTTGCAAAAAAACAGATCGAACCCTTTGCTGATGAGTGGGATGAAAAACACCACCTTCCCATTGACGAAGTCATGAGACCCCTTGGGGAATTAGGATTTTTCGGAACTGTCATCCCTGAAGAATATGGCGGGGAAGATATGGGTTTTATAGCTGCCATGATCGTGACAGAAGAGCTTGCCAAGGTATCTTCTTCGTTAAGAGTCCAGGTTAACATGCAGGTTTTGGGATGTGCCTATACCATCTTCAGATATGGAAACGAAGAAACCAAAAAGAAATATATTCAAAAACTCTGTACTGCCGAATATATCGGCGGATTCGGTATCACCGAGTCTGATGCAGGATCAGATGTCATGGCCATGGCCTCAATAGCTGAAGACAAAGGGGATCACTGGCTTTTGAACGGATCAAAAACCTGGATTTCCAATGCTGATTTTGCCGATGTTCTTATCTGCTATGCCTATACTGACAAAGCTGCCGGCTCCAAAGGACTTTCGGCCTTTGTTATTGAACCCAAAAATTTTGCAGGCATTAAAACCTCAGGACTTGATAAGTTAGGGTCCCATTCCTCACCCACGGGAGAGGTTTTCCTTGATAATGTAAAAGTGCCCAAGGAAAATATCCTGGGTAAACCCGGTGATGGCGCAAAAATAGTTTTTTCATCATTGAACCAGACAAGATTGTCTGCTGCAGCCGGTGGTGTGGGGCTTGCCCAAGCCTGTCTTGATGTGTCTACCAAATACTGCAATGAAAGAAAACAATTTGGTAAAAAAATCGGTGAATTTCAGATGAACCAGGATATGATTGCCCAGATGACGGCTGAAATCGAAGCCGCTCGCCTGGTGATTTACAAAGCTGCCTGGGCTAAAGACCAGGGCAAGCTGAACAATGGCCGTGATGTGGCTATCGCAAAATATCTTGCCGGTGAAATAGCCACCAAATGCTCCAATTATGCCATGAGAATTCTGGGTGCATACGGATACTCCACAGAATATCCCGTTGCCAGATACTATAGAGATGCCCCGACCTATTCAATGGTTGAAGGCTCTGCAAATATCTGCAAATGGATCATTGCACTGGATCAGCTCGGACTTAGAAAAGCCAATAGATAGTTAGTGCCTGACCAAAAAGCCAGAAATATAGTTTTCCAATTTTGGTTAGAGATTTGCAACTATCCGAGATTGTTTTAGGATTTAGGGTAAAACTTAAAATCATAGTTCTTGCAAACGGGGTCAGGCTTGTTTTATTGTGTTTTTATCAATAAATCTATATCAAAAATGCAATAATGCAAGCCTGACCCCACTTAAATCTGCCAACTCCGAAAGTTGAGTGGTAAAAAATTCTGAAAGGAGAACCAGTGGACCCAAAAGAAATAGCGAGAAAAACAGGTGAAACTGCAAAACTTTATTTTTCCACTGTTAAAGAAGAGCAAAAGCCTTACAACCTGTGGAAACATTTTGACAAAGACCTTGCCAAAGACATGTCTTTGTACATCACAGGCCAGATGTACGCCAGAGAAAAAATCCCCCATCAAACCCGGCAACTCATAACTATAGCAGCGTTAACAGTTCTTTCAAAACCAGATGAACTCAAGCTCCATACCCATGCGGCCCTGAATGTGGGCTGCACAAAAGAAGAGATTGCAGAAGTAATTTTCCAGACCAGTATTTACGGGGGAGTGCCTGCTGCCAATACAGCCCTGACAGTTCTCAGGGAAGTCTTGGAAGAACGCGGCGAAGAATAGCTTGCCCATATCCAATTACATGAATCTTTTTCAGGTATTTTGAGAAAAATAGTATAATGAAATTAATACTTTTATGTGTCGCTTTGATAGCTGGGATGATG
>JAOZRF010000019.1:0-5484 GCA_029940245.1 Desulfobacula sp. | reverse complement strand
CTGGCCCCTTTGCAGGCAGGGCTGAACGGAAAAATGGGGCGGGTAATTGGAGATCCTGTTTATGCAGCCTTAATCTCATTTTTAGTGGGAACCATTGGTCTTTTGTGCTATGCAATCGTCACCCGGGTAGAATTTGCAAGTATCCGCCATGCAAGAAATATCCATTGGACTGTTTGGTCTGCCGGCCTTTTAGGCGCTTTTTATGTAACCGCCATCATCATCATCGCACCAAAACTTGGCGCCACCTTGACCTTCGGCCTTATCATAGCAGGGCAACTTGCAATGTCAGTCTTCCTGGATCACTTTGGCCTTTTAGGTATCCCTGTGCAGTCATTTAGCTGGCTGCGACTTTTAGGCATCACGCTGATCACTGCCGGCGTACTTTTAATTCGAAAATATTAGATCACAAGTGGCTTTACAATTTGTCTTATTTTTCCGGATTGCACGGCTTCAAAAAATTCATCCCCCAATTGCTTATTTTTTTTAACGACTATTTTCCAATACGCAATGCGCTCTTTATCTTTGCCCTTAAAGGTATTAAAATCTTTTCTATCGGGTATTTTTGCAAAGGGAAGACTTTTCACAAATGTGCTTGATGGTGCGACAAGCACCACATTTTCCATGTGACGGCTTAATGGTTTGCGGTTTAGTCGTTTATCAAACCACCCAGGTGTAATTTTTTCATAAAAATGGGGGTATAAAACAAGTCCGTCCTCATTGGGCAAAAATGGTATGTCCAGGTGATAATCAAGTATTCCGCCATCCCGGAATACTCCTGGTGCACCGTCAATAGCACAAACCCCCTCCATTACGAGTGGAATTGATCCCGAAGATATCAATGCAGATTTAAAATTAAAGGCCGTTAAATCATAGATGTTCATGGGGAATTGATTCATGGAAGCAAAAGGTGGTTTTTTGCCTGGACCACAAAAAAGAGCTCTTTCAAAAAAAATACCCAGTCTGTTCCGACTCAATAAATTTACACCTGCCGCAAGCCCTATGCCCAGCAATTGGATCAAAAAACCTTCACTTTTTACAAGACCTTTGCATTTATTGGATAAAAAACTGATCCGCATAAAAGGGTGATTGAGCATGGATTCGATTTCTCGATCATCAATATATGCATTTAAAATTTTTTTTGTTTCCCTGGCAATATCCGCTTTTGTCGGCTTAAGGTCATAATGCTGGGCAATATATTCCCTTTCAAGTATTCCAATTGCTTCAAGTGGATTTCTCTGACAAAAGGCAGCCATTCGAAATGCACCGATTGACGTCCCAACAAGATAAAGAGGCTCTGTCCGCCCTCTGAATAAAGACACCAAAACCCTGTCAATTCCGGTTAATACCAGAAATTTAGCAGAACCGGAAGCACCGGCAATAACTTTTACCCGGGACAGATCAAGCCCCTCATCCTGAATGATGTTGAAGGCTTTAGACCCTGCAAGTATGGATATATTATCAAACATGATACCTTTTAAAAATTTATTTTATGCAAATCATTAAACTAGCATGCTCTTTTTCCGAGGATGGTATTCCAGATCCCATCAGGGCAACGTCTTTCAATGATATGAACATTGTTTTGAGACAATGATGCCAATATTTTTCCGGCTTCGGAATTGAGAAGCCCGGAAAGGATAAACCATTTTTTCTCAAAAAGAAACGGACTTTCAATTATATGGCGCATAACATCATAATGGATATTGGCAACCAAAAGATCACAGGCAATACCCATTATCTCCTCCCCCCTTGCCTGGAAAGCCAGAATCCTGTCTTCAAATCCGTTAAGACAGATATTGTTCAGGGTGGTTTTAACTGCCAGAAGGTTGAAATCACATGCCATCACCTGTTTACAACCCAGCGCGGCAGCCCCGAGGGACAACAGCCCTGTCCCCGTACCAATATCCAGGACAGATTCTATCTTGTTTTCTGTACACAATCGATGGATTAGATAAAGGCAGTCTTCTGTTGTCTGATGACGGCCCGTCCCAAACACGACTCCCGGATCCAGCAGAATTTTTTTAACGATCCCCTTATTCACAACAGGATCATTCCATGGCGGACAAATGCAAAGATCATTTACATAATATGGCTCGATCTTATCGCCATGCCATTGTTCACCTGTCATTTCATATTTTTCAACCAGGCAGATACCTTTATTTTTGTTAAGAATTCTTTCAATCATGTCATCTGATGGAGAAGAAAAAAAAAGAAAAGAAATCTCTTCTTCCACCCAGGTCCCAAGAAAGGTTTCATTATCCTGCACCATCCTATCAACAAAGGGAACACCATCAAAATAATAAATATAAAGCATATGATATGGATTGATCATTTTCTATTCTTTGTTTTTTTATTGCCGGAAAAATGATCCGACCTGACAGATTAAATTTAACAATTTTGTAATAATGAAAAATAATCGTTTTTTTATTAAACCATAAAAAAAAGTAAATATCCATGAAGAATATACAGATGAATGGGTCACACCTGCAGTCAAAATCAAAAAGAAATGCGGGTTTTATAATTGATTTTTTAAATTCAAATTGTTACAAGAATTTAAATGATTCTTTAATGCAAGGGGAAATTCAGATGATAAACGACAGAATTCTGATCACACCTGATCCAGATCTGGCAGATGAGGCCGTCTGGTATAAGGGAAAACTTGTGGAATACCTCCATGCTGCCCGGCAAGCTGTCAATACCCAGGATATCCAGTCAGTACAGACCATAGGTCACCGTATGAAAGGCAGTGCCGAAAGTTTTGGTTTTGACCAGGCCGGAGAAATTGGAAAAACACTTGAATTAAATGCAAAAAATAATGATGTTCATGCTATTGAACAAGCCTTGGCATTGCTGGCAGATTATCTGGATAAAGTTAAGATTGTTTCTGATTAACCCACGTTTTTATGCACGGCGGTCTTTTTTATGAAACGCAAAAAAATAGGGGAAATTCTTGTTCAGGAAAACCTTCTTTCCCCTGAACAACTTGACCAGGCACTGGTTGAATCAAAAAAGAAAAAAAAACGATTGGGTGATATCCTGATCCTGATGGATCTGGTGACAGAAGATGATATTTTCCGGGTTCTGTCCCACCAGCTAAAAATCCCACTGGCTGGGCTGGCATCAAAAAAAATCAATTCAAAGATCCTTGATCTTATTCCGGCTGCTTTTTGTTACAAGAATCATGTGGTGCCCCTTGGATTCAAGGACAAGTTCCTATGGGTGGCCATGGTCGATCCAACTGACTATGAGACCCTTAAGGATATGGCCTTTATTACTGGATATCGCACAAAACCAGCCATTGAAAAAGACAGGGTCATCCTTGATTTCCTTATGCGATACCACTCTCCGCCCTTTGAGGCCCAGGACGCTTTTTTTTCAGAGAAAGGTCCCGCTGCAGATGAAATCCAGGTCATGGATACGATTGATGACCAGGAAGACATCAGTTTTATCAATCTTGAAAGAGCTGCAAAGGGCGGGGTTATACGGCAGCTAACCAATGGGATTATTGCCAATGCCATCAAGGAGCAGGCCAGTGATATCCACATTGAGCCCCAGGAAAATGATGTTGCCGTTCGATTCCGGGTGGACGGGATCATGCGGGACGTTATGTCTTTTACAAAAACAGCCCATCCTTCTGTAATATCCAGGATAAAAATTATGAGCAACCTGGATATCACCCAGCGCAGAACCCCCCAGGACGGACGGGCAAGGATACGGGTCATGGAACGGTCCTTTGACTTGCGGATCTCTTCTCTGCCAACCTATTATGGTGAAAAAATCGTTATCAGGATTCTGGAAGCGAGTCTGACATTACCTCTGGAAAAACTGGGCATGACAAAATCAGAGCTTGAGCGTTTCAAGGCTCTGCTCAAGCGACCCAAAGGCCTTGTCCTGATTACAGGTCCCACAGGCAGCGGCAAGACCACCACCTTGTATTCAGCATTGGGATATATTTTTTCCCCGCAAATCAATATCGTAACCATTGAAGACCCTATAGAATATTCACTGCCCGGAATCAACCAGGTTCAAGTCAATAAAGCCACGGGCATGACATTTGCCAAGGGGTTGAGATCTCTTTTACGCCAGGACCCGGACGTGGTCATGATTGGTGAAATCAGGGATAAGGAAACCGCAGCAATTGCCCTCCAGGCAGCCCAGACCGGGCATCTGGTTCTCAGTACCCTGCACACAAATAATGCCATATCTGCCGTGACCCGGCTTATAAATATGGGGATGGAACCTTTCTGGATTACTTCATCTCTGCTGTGTGTTATTGCCCAGAAACTGGTCAGAAAAATCCATGCGGACTGCAGCCGGGAAGACCTTATACCCGAAAAAATACTGGCCATGTTTCCTGATGCAAAACCAGGCATTTTCAAGCGTGGTCAAGGATGTGCCGGCTGTCTGGGGTCAGGGTATTCAGGAAGAATCGGGATTTATGAACTGTTTGTGCCTGACAAGGATATTGAAAAAATGATCCTGGACAATGCCCAGGATTTGGATATACTTAACGCTGCCCGGATGTCAGGCATGAAGTCAATGATGGAAGACGGATTTCAAAAAGCTGCTGCCGGACTGACCACCCTTGACGAAGTAATCAGGGTCGCCCCGCCCAAAAGAAAAAAAGAAGGGCAAAAACCTTCTTTTTTGCCACAATCACCCCAAAAAGGCAGTGAGCCAGTATCAGATTCGCTCATGCCTTTGGATGCGAGTCAAAAATTGAGCTTGAAAGATCGTATTCTGGTGATTGATGATGACGAAGCCATTTTAAGACTCATTAAAAAAATATTGACCGGCGAATTTTACGAGGTGGTTGCAGTATCCCATGGACAGGAGGGGCTGTACCAGGTTTTTAAATATCCGCCCGATCTGATTCTGGTGGACTATAACATGCCTGGAATGAATGGGCTTGATTTTATAAAAAAATTAAAAGATCATTCCAAGGTGTCAAAAATTCCAGTGATCATGCTCACGGCAAGCCCGGCAGAAGAAACTGAAATAAAGGCACTTAACATGGGTGCAGACGACTGGATCAGCAAACCAATACACAAGGAAAGGCTGCTGGCAAGAATCAAGCGGCTATTAAAAAAATAAGGAACGGCCCCATGAAGATGCTCCCTGAAAAAAATGTCATTTGTCTGTTTGTTTTCATCCTCTGTTTGACATTCTTTGTATTGCCCCATGAGTCTTTTGCATCGGACAGAACCCTTGTCCTTAATGGGCTTGAAAAATCTTATTTTCTTGGGCCATATATTGATGTCCTCAATGATCCGGAAGGGTCACTGACCATTGAGGACCTGGCTGATCCCCTGCCGGGCCTGGAATTTGAATTGTCGAAAACCCGGATACTCAACCTGGGGGAGGCTCAGACTGTCTGGCTTAAGTTTACCATACAGATTTCCGGTGATAAACAGAACCCCGGCAATTGGATTCTGAATCCAGGGGCTTTACTTCCCGGCCTTTTTACGCTCTATATACCGGAATTAA
>JAOZRF010000356.1:3012-3750 GCA_029940245.1 Desulfobacula sp. | reverse complement strand
CAACGCAGCAGGTGGTACTTTGCTGGTGGATCAGGGTAAAACCTGAAGATTGTCATTTGACAAAATTTCTGATAAAAGATAACCTTATGAAATTAATCGGCACAGAAAAAATAATATTGGCCTCTAAATCTCCCAGAAGAAAAGACCTTCTTGAACAGCTTGGATTAAAGATTAAAATCGTTCCATCAAATATTAACGAAGCTTCTATTTCAATAAAAAATCCTCAAAAATATGTAAAAGCGCTTTCTTTGTTAAAAGCAAAAGATATTGCTTTTTTTTATCCGGATGACTGGGTACTGGGAGCGGATACCATTGTTGTTTTTGATGATCAAATCCTTGGCAAACCAACCTCAAAAACAGATGCCATTGCAATGCTGAATAAATTAAATAATTGTGAACACAGTGTATTTACAGGTTTCTCTATTGTCAATCAGGAAAAAAATTCTATAATAACACAATTCGTTGAAACAAAAGTTTTTTTTAAATATTTAACCCAAAGGGAAATTCAATGGTATGTAAACACAGAAGAACCCGTTGACAAGGCTGGTTCCTATGCGATACAGGGGATTGGAGCATTTCTGGTCAAAGGAATTTTTGGCTCCTATTCCAATGTTATCGGCTTGCCTGTTTGTGAAGTCGTTGAAATATTAATGGATTTAAACATCATCCAAATTTAAGGACTTAAATCACCATGTCATCCATCAAAGACAATCTGGGTACAATCAATAAACAAATTAT
>JAOZRF010000356.1:0-3002 GCA_029940245.1 Desulfobacula sp. | reverse complement strand
TGCCGCAGTCCCGAGACGATTCAATTGATCGCTGTCAGCAAAAGAAAACCGGTTGAAGCCATAATAGAAGGAATCAAAGCCGGAGCAAAACATTTTGGGGAAAATTATATTCAAGAAGCGATCGATAAAATTGATAAAATCGGAAAAAATGCAGCCTGCTGGCATTTTATTGGTCATCTTCAGACCAATAAAGTAAAATTTGCAGTTAAGTATTTTGACTATATTCACACGGTTGATACTGAAAAACTGGCAATGGAAATAGATAAGCAGGCTAAAAAAATTCAAAAAATTCAAAAAATACTGGTTCAGGTAAATATTGGAGAGGAGAATACAAAATCCGGAACCAGAATAGCGGATACAATTCAATTGATAACTCAAATCAGCACATATAAAAATATAACTGTCAGGGGACTCATGTGCATGCCCCCATATTTTTCAGACCCTGATCAGGCCAGGATTTATTTTCAGCAATTGGTTTGGATTAAAGAAAAAATTCTTGATCAAAAATCTGGGGCTGTATCCATGGAACACCTGTCCATGGGGATGAGCAATGATTTTAAAGTTGCCATTGAAGAAGGATCAACAATGATCAGAATCGGTACAGCCATATTCGGGGGAAGAGATTGAAACTATTACTTCACATCTGCTGTGCTCCCTGTTCTATTTATCCTCTGAAAGTATTGCAGCAGATGGATATGGAGATGATGGGATTTTTTTATCGATATAATATTCATCCTTTTCAAGAGTGTCAAAAAAGAGAGGAAACGTTAAAACTATATTCCTCATCCATTGGGCTAAAAGTAATTTATCAAAGGGATTACAAGATTGAAAATTTTCTGCAATCCATTGTTTTCAGAGAAAAAGACCGATGCAGGTATTGTTATTATGACAGACTTAAAGCAACAGCACTTGTGGCTAAAAAAGGAAAATTTGATGGTTTTTCCACAACCCTTTTATACAGCAAATTCCAGAACCACAATCGAATCAGAGAAATCGGGGAGGCCGTTGCTAAAGAATACTGCTTGAAATTTTTTTACCATGATTTCAGAGAGGGCTGGAAATATGGGATTGATGAATCCAAAAGGCTTGAGATGTACCGGCAGCAATATTGCGGTTGTATATACAGTGAAAAAGATCGATATTTCAAATAACCAGCCTATCTGGGTTGTGCAGGTTTAATTTGTTTGAGCACATTTACCAATTGCTGGTTTGTCTTGGCAAGCCTTGCTGCAAGAACGCCAAACAAATGTTTGGCCACATCAGGATATTTTTCTATGACCTCAGTTAATTTGTCTCCGGGAAACCGTTTGACCTGTGATCGCCCTTTGGACAGGATGGATGCTGATCTGTGTTCTCCTGTGATGGCTGCCATTTCTCCGAAATAATCACCTGGTTGTACAATCTCAGCAATTTTTTTACCGCCTTTAACCACGTATAATCCGCCTTGAAGCAGTTTGAAAAAGTCAATGTCTGTATTGTCTTCCCGTATAATAACATCTTTATCTTCGTAGTGTTCAACATCAGGATTTACCAGGTAAGCAGGCAAAGATTCCTTGGTAATGGTGGTCTTTTTTAAAACTTCTTCTAAAGAAGTCTCTGATGTTCTGATTTTTTCAAGACCAGCATCTCTAAGTGTTACCATCCCTTCCATCGAAGCAACCTTTCTGAGCTGATCTTCGGACACTTCAGCACTAATGGCTTTACCGACCTCATCCGTGATTTCCATTAATTCATAGAGCCCGACTCTCCCCTTATATCCGGTTCCCTTGCAGTGGCTGCATCCTTTGGGTCCATATATTTTCAAATTTTGAATTTCATCTTTTGAAAATCCATAAGATTCAAGATCTTTAGGGTTATGACCCGTAACAATTTGTTTACATTCAGGGCAGAGTCTTCGAGCCAGACGCTGGGATAAAATCATGGTAATGGCGGATCCCAGCATATATGGCGGAATACCAATGTCTACAAGACGTCCTATGGTTGAAGGGCAGTCGTTTGTATGAAGGGTTGCAAAAACAAGATGACCCGTCATTGCAGCCTTAATCGCTATTTCTGCTGTTTCCATATCCCTGATTTCACCCACCATAATAATATCAGGATCTTGCCGTAAGAATGCTTTTAATGCTGCTGCATAAGTCATGCCGATCTCATTTTTTACAGCAACCTGATTAATCCCTTTGAAATTAAACTCAACCGGGTCTTCTGCGGTTAATATTTTGATATCATCTTTATTCAACCGATTCAGTACAGAATAGAGAGTAGTTGTTTTCCCGCTTCCTGTAGGACCTGTGACAAGTATGAGTCCATAAGGTAGTGAAATAGATCTTTTCAGGCAATCAAAAGTTGGAGGATCAAAACCCATTTTAGTCAAATCAATGTTCAGGGCGCTTTGATCAAGGATACGCATGACAATGCTTTCACCAAAAAGTGTCGGTAGAGTAGAGACCCTGAAATCAATGGATTTGTTTTTACCCAATCGAAGTTTAATTCTGCCATCCTGAGGAACCCTTCTTTCTGCGATATCAAGTTCTGCAAGAATTTTAAGCCTTGAAATAACCGCATTTTTAATACTTAAAGGAAGACTCATGGCTTTATACATGGAGCCGTCAAGCCGATATCGAACCTGGAATGTCTTTTCAAAGGGTTCAATATGAATATCGCTGACACCATCATTAATTGCCTTGGTAAGGATACCATTAACAAGCTTGATAATAGGGGCATCAGATGCCATAAATTCGTTATGAGTTTCCTCCTGAACAGCATACCCGACTTCTATCTCTTCTGCAGCCTCAGAGGCCAGAGAACCAAAATCATCCACAGAAGTAACGGGTTCATCATCTTCAGAATCATCTTCAAAATGGAGAAAAGTTTTATATTCCGCATCAGAGATTTTGTAAAAATCCCGGTACGCTTTAATCACATCATTTTCCGTTGAAACAAAAGCCAGAATCGTTTTTTTGGTTTTTTTCTGAAGATCTTCAATTACAGTGGTATCGGTTGGA
>JAOZRF010000355.1 GCA_029940245.1 Desulfobacula sp. | reverse complement strand
TAAAATAAGGTGACAGGTTTTAAATCCGTCACCAGGGGTCAAACTAACCGCGGACCTCTTCTTTAACCTGGGTTGCCAGTTTATAAAGAATAGTCAATACCAGAAAGCCCGTGGCATAAACCGCCAGGGTAATCATTATTTCAGGTCCTGTGGGGGCATATTCCGTTACATGATGCA
Source organism: Desulfobacula sp. (assembly GCA_029940245.1). Lineage (GTDB taxonomy): Bacteria > Desulfobacterota > Desulfobacteria > Desulfobacterales > Desulfobacteraceae > Desulfobacula. The sequence goes on along the minus strand of JAOZRF010000355.1, from coordinate 3,574 downwards.
AAGGAGAGGGAACAAATCCACCGGAGATCATGCCAAGGCCCTTGTCGATCCATGCGCCGATGAAAATCATGGCACAGGTGACCGGCAGCAGGGTTTTATTATTTCTTAATTTTGGAATGATAAGAAAGACTGCACCGGTCACCATGAGGAGTATGGCGCTCCACATCCAGGGGACCAGGGCATGGTACCCGTGATATCCAAACAATAGATATTGGATATGGACTTTATGGCTGGGAATATTGGAATAATAAACAACAAAAATTTCACACGCAAAGAAAAACAGGTTGGCAATTATTGCCCAGCAGACAATTTTTGACAGTGTCTGGATGGCATCCCAGCCCGGATCAAATTTGGTGAATTTTTTAATGATATAACACAGAATAATTAAAAATGCAGGGCCTGCTGCAAATGCCGATGCCAGGAATCGTGGTGCCAGGATAGCTGTCAGCCAGTAGCCGCGTCCTGGAAGACCGCAGTACAGATAGGCTGTTACCGTATGGATACCAATGGCAAAGGGAATGGAAAGATAGACCAGGGGTTTTGTCCACCAAACCGGTTCCACCTGGTTTCTTTCCGCCTCCAGCACCTTCCATCCCACAACAATGTTTAAAAAAAGATACCCATTTAAAACCAGCATATCATAGAACAGCATTGATTTGGGTGACGGGTATAATAATACGTTCAGCATCCTGATGGGCTGGCCTAAATCTACAACAATGAAAAGAAGACACATGATCAGTGCTGCAACGGCTAAAAACTCTCCCAGGATGGTAATCCTGTGAAATTTTTCATAATTATGGAGGTAATAGGGAATGACCACCATGACACCGCCTGCGGCAACTCCCACAAGAAATGTAAAGTTTGCAATATAAAATCCCCATGATACATCCCGGTTCATGCCCGTGACCATCAGGCCGTTGGTGAATTGGTCAATATAAAAAATGCCTCCTGCTCCCATTACAGCGAGCAGAAAGACTATCCATAACCAGTAATTTTTACTTCCTTTAATAGCTATTTCAAGCATACTTTAGCTCCCTTTACATGATATAATAAACAGAAGGCTCAGTACCCAGAGACTGTTTACGTCTGATTGTATAGTTTTCATTCAAGAGTGTCCGAACCTCAGATTCCGGATCTTCCAGGTCTCCCACCACAATGGCGCCTTCACTGGCCTCGACACAATAGGGGAGTTCTCCTTTGACCAGGCGCTCTGCACAGAAATTGCATTTTTCCACCACCCCTCTTGTCCGGGTGGGAAAGTGCGGATCAATTTTTTCAATAAAGGGCCTTGGCTCCCTGAAGTTAAAACTTCTGGAACCAAAGGGACAGGCCGCCATGCAGAACCGGCATCCAATACAGCGGTGGAAGTCCATCATGACAAGCCCGTCTTCTCTTTTAAATGTCGCCTGGGTCGGGCAGGCCTGGACACAGGGGGCATTTTTACAGTGATTGCAGGTGACAAGAAATGGCAGGTCATGGAATTTTTCCGCCAGAAACTCATCTTCCTTGTCAGGAAAGGCATTGTGGAATTCTTCTTCCCATATCCATTTGACTTCCTGTTTGTGATTTACAGGTCTTGTATCGGGATATTTTTTTTCGTCCACTTCATGATTGAAGTCAGGGACATTATGGGCTTTGTGACAGGCCTCAACAATATTTTCAACAACCTCATCTGTAATTTTATTGGTATCGATCACCATGCCCCAGCGTTGGGCGTGAAGCGCTTCTTTGTTTTTGCTCTTCACGGCATGGGCTGCCCCATGAGATTCAGATGAGGCAAAGTTAATTGCCGGAGAAGCACTGAATCCAATGGCAGCAATACCCGCTACTTTAAGAAAGCTTCTTCTGTTCTTTTTCATCATTCAATCTCCTTGGGGTTTGTGTGACAATCCCAGCAATAGGGATCAACCGAAGCATAGGTATGGCATTTATCACAGAATTTTGTCTTGTCTTCGTGACATCCTAAACAGGAATTTTCACCTGTGGAAAGGCTCATGCCAAAGGAATGACCATTAATCGATTTATACTGCCTGTCAGTAGTCCTTACCACGGAATCTCTCCATTCATCCAGAAGGGCCATGTGATTGGCTCTCATTTCATATTTGTCCAGTACGCACTTTTTCTGGGTCTTGGCTTTGCCCAGAAGTTCCGGTTCCGGTGCTGCCTGGGTGGTTGTAATCATATTAAACCAGAACGGCGAGAGCACGGTCAGGACAAAAATGACAAGTCCTGTGATGATATAATTTTTATTCATCTTCATCCTCCTCTAACTCCATGCCAGGTAAGGGTTCAAATCTCAGATCCTGGGTTCTTTTCTTTTCACCCGGAAGAATCAACGCATTCCCCACCAGTTCATGTATACCAACAACATCCACACCCGGTACCCAGTAATCCATCAGGGTTGGCAAGGCTGCTCTGTCAATGGCACAGATGGTTCCCAAACTGTTAACACCAAATTTTTCGTGAACATACTTTACTGCATTAGCCCTTGGCAGTCCGCCGGCCATTCTCAGTTCAATGTTTTCGCCCGCGTTTAAACCAGCGCCTGAACCGCAGCAGAATGTCAGTTCACGAATCGTGTTTGGCGGCATTTCATAAAAATGGTCACAACATTCATTGATAATATATCGGGGCTCCTCCAGAAGACCCATGCCCCTTGCAGGGTTGCATGAATCATGGAAGGTCATGATGCGGTTGGCATTACGACTTTTATCAAGTTCAAGTTTTCCGTGTTTGATCAAATCCGCTGTGAACTCTGTTATGTGAACCATCTTCGTTGATTTGGAATTCTCAAATTTGGTTCCGGTAATGGGGTTCACAGGTTCTTCAAGAAAGTCGGCAGGGCCGTTCATGGTGTCCATATACTGATTGATGACACGCCACATGTGGCCGCACTCACCGCCCAGTATCCATTTGACACCCAGACGTTTGGCTTCGGCAAACATTTTGGCATTCAGCCGCTTCATGGTCTCATGGGAGGTAAAAAAACCAAAGTTTCCGCCTTCCGATGCATATGTACTCCAGGTGATATCCAGACCATATTTGTCTTTTAGATATTTGAAAAGAATCATATATCCCTGGCAGGTGTACGTACCCGGGTCGGCAAACACATCTCCGGAAGGGGTGATGAAAAGAATATCCGCGCCTTTTTTATTCATCTGAGGCTCAACATTGATCCCTGTAACATCTTCAATATCTTCAGTAAAGAACTCGATCATGTCAACAAAGGCATGGGGCTGAATGCCCAGATGGTTTCCTGTTTTGTAACAATTGGAAACGGGTGTGGCAATCCAGTCGATATTCAGACCGATAAGGTTTAAAAGTTCTCTTCCCATGATGGTGATTTCAGCTGTATCAATGCCATAGGGGCAGAAGACCGAGCAGCGCCGGCACTCTGTGCACTGGAAAAAATAGTACCACCATTCCTTGAGTACATCCAGAGTCAAAGGTCTTGAACCGTTAAGTTCGGCTCCTCCCGGGAATTTTTTTAAAATTTTCCCCGCAGTTGTAAAATCATTTCTGTATACAGACCTTAAAAGTTCGGCTCTTAAGACCGGCATATTTTTTGGGTCAC
>JAOZRF010000354.1 GCA_029940245.1 Desulfobacula sp. | reverse complement strand
GCCTGAAACAGCTGTAAACACAGTTAAAACCACAATCATACTAATCATTTCACGCATTGTTTACGCCCTTTCCCAAAGCTTTTGGTCTTATTTTATCGATGAGGGGGTTCATAAGGTTCAGCAACAGGATCGCCAGTATGGTACCATCCGGATAAACACCGATGCTTCTCATCAGAATAATCATTGCAGCGGCAAAAAAGCCAAAGAGGAGCATGGGTATCCTGTTTACCGGAGAAGATGAGGTCTCCGTGGCAAGGAAAAATGCCCCTAAAAGCGTATATCCTGAAAAAAGATGAATCATGGGGCCGGCATATGTATCCGGGTTGGCCATGTTAAAGCAGAATGCCGTAAAAATGATACCAATGATAAATGAAACGGGTATTTCCCACCGGATATATCCCTTTAAGATCAGGTAAATACCGCCGATAATCAGACCTAGTCCAAAGGTGGAACCAATGGCGCCTACCTGCTTGCCCATAATAAGATCGCTTATGGGAAAAAGATCTGCTACAGCCTGCGCACCATGGGCTTTAATGGCTGCCAGCGGTGCAAGGGCGGTAAATCCGAATTCATAATTGACATAGACCGCATCAAAATCGAAAAGGGTTTTCCATGACAGCATTAAGATGGCCATCCCAACGAGGGCGGGGTTAAACGGGTTTGCCCCGATACCGCCGAAAATCATTTTACCAATAATCACAGCAACAAAGGTTCCGGTAATCACAAACCACCACGGGGATGTAGCCGGAACCATCATGCCGAAAATAAGTCCGATAAGGGCAGAATCCAGATCCCCAATAGTGATTTTCTGTTTGGATACAAGATTCATGATAAGTTCCCAGGCCATGGCACTGGAAAGAGATAGTGCAAGCACACCAACAGCAGGTGCGCCAAACTGAATAATACCAAAAATAACTGCCGGAAGAGTGGCAATCATAATATGCAGATTCATTTTAAAAAGACTATCTCCATCATGCCAGAAAGGGGCATGGGATACTGTTAATTTGTTTTTATTCATTGGCAGTCTCCATTTCAAACCTCTGCTCTAAGTTTTAAAAGCTCATGTTTTCCAAGCCGGATATATTGAAATAAAGGTATCTTTGCAGTACAGACGTAGGCGCACAGACCACATTCAATACATGATTCAAGGTCATATTTATCAGCAGCCTCTTGATACAGGTCAGCTTCAAGGTATCGGACCAGAATATTCACAGGGACATTTGCAGGGCATATCCGAATACACTTGCCACAATTCACACAGGGATAATCTGATACTTCAGGGATAATATCCCGGTCCTGAATCATCACTGTATCCATATCAGACTGGACAGGATGATGAATGGTATAAGTTGAAAATCCCCTCATAGGCCCGCCAATGACAATTCTGTCCTGATCGTTGACAAGAATACTAAAGGCCTTGAAAATTTTATTTAAAGGGGTACCAATGGTGGCTTTGACCCTGTATTGAGTCCCTTGTTTTCCAATTATTGTCAGGATTTTTTCAAAATTGGCCGATTTTGTTGTATACGATCTGGCTAAAGAGACAACAGCCTCAGCAGTCATAAAACAAACCCCCATATCTTCAGGTGTTTTCCCTGCAGGAAGGATCATTTTTAAATGGTCTTTTAAAATCATTGCCGGTAAATTAGAAGGATATCTTAAAGCAGTTTTGAAAACCTGGAATAAAGAAAAGTCTTCTTTAATATCTAAGCCTTCCGGTATAGCGATGCAAAGTTTAGGAACATGGGTTATTTTTTTTAAAATTTTTGCTCCTTCTTTTATCTCATCCCCAAATTTAAGGGTTACATATTGATGGGTTGTTGATAAAAGATCCTGGTCAGCACAGGTAATGACAATGGTATCTATTTTGATCTTATCGCCGGCAAGTATTTTTAGTGGTGGTGCTCCCGGAAGTGTCCTTAAATATTGGTCCGCAGAGATAATTTCATCCTTTAAATCATAGGTTGCAGGATCTGTGGAACTTGTCTGAGCCTGATCATTTTTGATAACAAGAGAGGTAGATGTGTTACCAAAATCATTTAAATAGACGTCAATGGCGGTTATGGTTCCATTGACAGGGGAAATTGTATATTCTGTACTGTCATTGTACAGGCACAATTTTGCTCCCTTTTCAACAAGGTCCCCTTTTTTTATTAAAGCCTGCCTTGTACTGTCAATGGGCTCATTCAATAACAAAATAAGGTTGGGCGGTATGGGTATTGATTTCGGCTCTTTGGGATCCGGTTCCACAAGATCATAGTTGAGCCCGGGTTGGGATAAGGTAAAAAAAGATCGTTTAATCATAATAAGTCCTTTTTTTGTAAAAAGCTTGAGATCATTCAGTGTCGTTAATAATCAAGACATAAAAATTAAAGTTCACTATAATGAATGGCACGAATTACATTCTACCGGACCTGCGTCAAGGTCTTCATGACATCCCCGGCAATTGGTATGAAATGCATCAGACCTTGATGGTAAGTCTTCATCACCAGTCTCTTCATGGCAGTCACTGCAGTTGTAGGTCTCATCATCTTCAATGTTATGATGGCAGTCCAGGCATTCTTCGGTATAATCGCCTACGTGCACGGAATGGGTGAATAAAACTTTACCGGCTTTGGTCTGAAACATTATCCTTACAGGATTCTCAGGTACAGGGGGGGTAAAAGAAGCATAGCATATAATCCCTGTGATCAGAAATATGACCATAATGAATACAGCTATTTTTAGGTCTCGTTGTGATGTCATAATATTTCTCTCTTATCTAAGGGTTTGAGTTCATGAGGCAAACCCACAACTAGGCAGCGTATATATTATATTGTATCTGTCTTGGCAAGAAAAAAATTAATTATAAGGGATGGAACAATCGGAAGAAATGACTTGGGGCCTTTTTCTGACAAGGAAAGGTTTATATTTTTCTTTTTCTGCAAGGGAGGTATTTTTTTTTCGGATAATATAAAAAGAAAGTCCAAAAAGTAAAAATCCTGAAATTATGGAAATAAAGGAGGGGTCAAGCCCAAGAGAAGATGCAAGGCTGTTTCCGATCAATGCACCGATGAGCAGTAGAATAATGGGAAATACATATAAAAGAAATGTTAAAAAAAGCATGGGACTGGTTTCAATTCCAATGACTACGGGGTCACCTTTGCCGACATTGAGCGTATTTTTAACTATGACTATCATTTCTTCTCGGTTGTTTTCGGTCCCGCAGCTTCCTCTGGAAGCACAGGTCTCACACGCACTGGACCGGGTTGTTTTTATCCAGGCGCTGGATGGGTTTGCCTGGGTTACAATTCCGTTTTCAGTTATCATCATTCAATCCTTGTTGTCGTGGTTTATACTTTGATTAAAGGATAGAGCCGATATATTGTGATGTCAATTTTTTTATTGTTTTTTCTTGACAAAGAATTAGTGTTGATATAATCTCACCAAGTCTTAATCAAAGGCGCTGCTCCCCAGTAGCTCAGTTGGCAGAGCAATTGGCTGTTAACCAATGGGTCCGCGGTTCAAGTCCGTGCTGGGGAGCCAACTCAAATAAAGCTTATCCCGATAATTCAGTTTTTCGGGATTTTTTGTTTCTGGTAATTTAATACACATTTAATACATTTTATTAAAAGCACATCTTAAATGAGGTTCTTTCTGTTTGATCCTATCCCTATTTTCATCTGAATATTATTAACAATTTTTACTCCAGTTTGTAATCCTAATTTTACACGCCTTACAACACAATTTTTACATGGGTAATCAAGATTTTTCATAATCTTC
>JAOZRF010000353.1 GCA_029940245.1 Desulfobacula sp. | reverse complement strand
CCCATCTTAGCCTGCTTGCATTGAAGGTATCCTTTATTGTAGCTATTGGCTTTAACCTCAATGGGAACCTGCTCAACAACAGTTAATCCATATCCTTCAAGGCCGATCATTTTTTTCGGGTTATTGGTCAAAAGCCGCATTTTTTTAACACCCAGGTCCACCAGTATCTGGGCACCCACACCATAATCTCTCATATCTGCCTTAAAACCTAATTTCTCATTTGCTTCAACCGTATCAAGCCCCTGTCTCTGATATTCATAGGCTTTTAATTTATTTACAAGGCCAATACCACGACCCTCCTGACGAAGATATAGCAGGACACCGTTGCCCTCTTCTTCCATCATGGCCATGGCTTTATAGAGCTGCTCCTGGCAGTCACAGCGAAGGGAAGAAAAAATATCTCCGGTCATACATTCTGAATGAACCCTGACCAGTATTTCTTTTTCAGGATCAATTTCCCCTTTTACCAGAGCAATATGGGTCAAGTTATCCAGATCGTTTTCATAGGCAATGATGGTAAATTCGCCGCCAATCTTAGTGGGAATTATTGTCTGTGCAGCTTTTTTAACAAACCTTTCCGTTTTAAGCCTGTATTTTACAAGTTCTGCAACAGTACAGATACCAATACCATGTTTTTTTGCAAATTTTTCCAGGGATGGCATTCTCGCCATGGTACCGTCATCATCCATGATTTCACAAATCACTCCGGCAGGTTTCATCCCTGCAAGGCGTGCCAGATCAACAGATCCTTCTGTCTGCCCAATCCTTACCATGACTCCGCCATCCCTTGCCCTTAATGGAAAAATATGGCCGGGTTTTGCAATGTCATCAGGGGTGGTATCATCTGCCACGGCAGTGAGAATCGTTGTTGCCCGGTCTGCTGCTGAAATCCCTGTGGTAACGCCTTTTTTAGCTTCAATGGACACTGTAAATCCGGTTCCATATTGTGAAGTATTATTGTCCACCATCATGGGCAGATCCAGACGGTCGGCAATAGAGGAATCAAGAGAAAGGCATATCAGTCCCCTTCCATTGGTGGCCATGAAATTTATGGCTTCCGGGGTTACAGCCTCTGCTGCCATGGTCAAATCCCCTTCGTTTTCACGATCTTCATCATCCACAAGAATGACTATTTTACCATTTTTTATATCTTCAATCGCCTGTTCAATTGTTAAATGCGGCATATTTAAATCCTTAAATTTATAAAAATCCGTTCCTTGCGAGAAGTCCTCTGCTGATGCCTTCCTGCCCTTTGGACAAAGCATCATTTTTTGAAGTGCTTCCCATTAAACTCTTTTTTACGTATTTGCCTATCATATCTGTTTCTATATTGACCTGGTCACCAACTCTTTTTAAGCCTATGGTGGTAATATCTGCGGTGTGAGGAATAATACCGACGTAAAAGTCCTTATCAGAGCATTCGTTAATGGTCAGACTGACCCCTTCAATTGCAACAGAGCCTTTTTCAATCATGTCTGCGCTAAGTTTGGACGGGACATCAATTTTAATAATAAGGGCATTGCTATTTCTTTTTATGGAAGAAATAATTCCTGTCCCATCAATATGTCCTGAAACCAGATGGCCATCAATCCTATCTGACAATTTTAAAGCCCGTTCAATGTTGACTCTTGAACCGGGTCTTAATTGTTTAAAAGTTGTCCGTTCAACCGTCTCAGGTGCCATATCCACTTTAAAAATATTTTTCTCAAGACCGACAACAGTCAGACAGGCACCATTTACAGCAATGGAATCTCCAATTTTTAATCCAGACAAATCCAGGCCACATTCAATATGAAGCTTCTTGCCTTCACCCCTGGGCTCAATCTGTTTAATGGTTCCAAAACTTTCAATAATTCCGGTAAACATTTTTATTTTAAATATCCCCTGACAAGAATATCATCATCAAATTGAGTGACCATTACATCTTTGAGCTTAAAAGCATCTTTTATCAATAAAGGGCCTTTGCCTTTAAAGATTGGAATACCATCGCTGCCGCCTAAAATTTTGGGTGCCAGAAAAAATAAGACCTTATTTACAATCCCTTCCTTGAGAGCTGACCCTGCCACCCTGCTTCCGCCTTCTATCAAAAGACTTAAAATTGACATCCTGCCTAATTTAATCATCAGTTCATTTAAATCAAGTCTGCCGTCTTTTAAAGGTATTTCTATAATTTGAACTCCCTTTTCTGTAAGCATATTTTTTTTCTCTCCGGAAACTTCCGGGCCGGTAAAAATAATGGTTTCAGCAAAGGATTCCCGGGTGATCAAATTTGCATCTTCTCTAATACTTAAATGGGTATCCAGAACAATCCTTACCGGATCTTTTGTCTGAACTCCTTTAATTCTTGATGTAAGCGATGGGTTGTCAGCATGCAGGGTACCTGATCCCACTAAAATGGCATCCACTTCATGGCGGATCTTATGGACATGATTTCTGGATTTTTCATTGGTAATCCATTTTGAATCCCCCGTGGATGTTGCGATTCTCCCATCTAAAGTGGCAGCACACTTTAAAATAACAAAGGGTTTCTGATCATGCCGGGTATACCAGGAAAACTCTTCGATCAAACATTTGGATTCTTTTTCAAGAACACCTGAAACAACATTGATGCCCTTGTCCTTAAGATAGCGTATACCACCGCCACAAACACTGGGATTGGGGTCCGGACACCCCACCACAAGTTTTTTAATTCCAGCGTTAATAATTTTATGGGTACAGGGTGGGGTTTTTCCAAAGTGATTACAAGGCTCCAAAGTGACATACAAGGTTGCATCCATTGCTTTGGGGCCTGCATCATCCAGAGCCTCAACTTCAGCATGGGGCAAGCCTGCTGCTCTGTGAAACCCTTTTCCGACAACCCTTCCATTCTTTACAACAACGGCACCTACACAGGGATTAGGGGAAGTAAATCCCTTTGCTCTTTGTGCAAGGGATAAAGCCTGCTGCATGTATTCATGATCTGTCATCGGCCTTATCCAGGATCCTGTCAAATTCAAGGGGCAGGCATTCTTTGGGGACAAGTCCCTTAAGCTCCTGTATAAAATCAGCTACATCCTTAAATTCCCTGTAAACCGATGCAAACCTGACATAGGCAACAGCATCGATTTTCTTTAAGGCGGCAATAATTTTTTCCCCCACAATTTTTGAAGGCAGCTCCCGGTTATTGGTTTGTCTTAAATCCTGCTCAATTGCATCCACGGTTTCTTCAATCAGATTAATGCTGATGGCTCTCTTTTCGCAGGCTTTTTTAATACCGGTCAAAATTTTATCCCGGTTAAAATCTTCCCTTCGGCCATCTTTTTTTACAATGATAATCGGCACCTGCACAAAGCGTTCATAAGTTGTAAACCTCCGGCTGCATTCCCGGCATTCTCTACGTCGCCGGACTTCAAACTCAATCTTGCCCGGACGTGAATCAATAACGCTTGTGTTTGGATTTCCACAAAATGGGCATTTCATTGGGGCCTCTTTCTTATTTCAGCCTCAAGCCGGATGAGTTCTACCCCGGCCTTGTCAAACATATCCAAAGCCAGGGGATCATTATATCCATTTTTATAAAATACTGTTTTAATTCCTGCGTTGATAATCATTTTTGAACAAATGGAACACGGCTGATTGGTACAATAAAGGACTGCCCCATTCACCCGGATTCCGTGATAGGCTGCCTGGATAATGGCATTTTGTTCTGCATGAACACCACGGCACAGTTCATGTTTTTCTCCGGAAGGCACATTTAATTGTGCCCTTAAACATCCTGTTTCC
>JAOZRF010000018.1 GCA_029940245.1 Desulfobacula sp. | reverse complement strand
ACTCTTAAGGGGATTGAATGAGTGAAACCATCGATAAGACCAATTTTTTAGACCTCAAATCCTGTGATCCTGAAATAGTCACCGCAAGAACGGGTTGCAGATATGATAAAATCAAAGGGCAATATTTTGTAAATATATGGGAAAACACCTATTGTGTGGATTTAAACCAATATGAAGTAAAACCCCAGGGGGATGAGGATTTCCCCAGTGAAGCAAGGCTGCTGTTTGACAGGACAATACAGCAGCACCTGCCTCTGGATATCATCTATGCCCTGGCCGTTGAGGTCTGTTACGCTCTTGGATAAATAAAATTATTTGAAACTATCAAATAAGGAACCTGCCATATCGTCAGCATCTGCTTTGTCAAAGCAAAATTTCATATCCATAAAATTGTTTCGAAATTTTATGATATCATCTTTAACTGCAGATCCTTTTTTAAGGAGATCTGCCATTAAGCCTGCAAGGGTTTTAAAATCTTTTTCTTCCATGCCAAACCGCGTCATTTCAGATACGCCCATACGAAGGGCACCCGAGGCAGTAAAACCTTCTTCAACAGGAGTGGCCTGGTAGTTGACAATGATATTGTTTTCTTCAAGTTGTCGGGCTATTTTTGCCCCTTTGCCATAACCCACGTTCAAAATAACCTGATGGGTTTCAGTAAAAGAGATGTCAGGGTCCCCTGCCACATCCAGACCCTGTTCCTTTAATGCCATGGCAAAGGCCTTGGCATTTGCAATAACGGTTTTCTGGTAAACATCTTTAAAATGATTCATTTCATAGGCCGCGAATAAAAGCCCTGTCATGGTTCCTAAATGGTGGTTGCTGACACTGCCTGGAAATGTTCTTCTCTGGACGGCTTCCCATATGCCGTATTCCATATCCTCTTCATTAAAATCAGAGGCAATGACACCGCGCTGGGTGCCAAAATAGGTTTTATGGGTAGACCCTGTTACGATATGGGCACCCTCTTTTAAGGGTTCCTGGAAATGACTGCCGTAAAGTCCCAGCACATGGGCCATGTCATACATTACAATGCAGGACGGGGCAAATTCATCCACAAGCGCGCGGATTTGTGCGACGGGTTCTTTATGGATGATCATGCTTTTCCCAAGAATGACAAGCTCAGGCTGATGCTCCTTTATTATGGCCTCACACGCGCGGATATCCATTTTATAGGGATTGCCCTTTTCCACGGGAAAATTAATAACAGCGGCTTTCTCTGTCTTGGGATCTCTTGCCACAAAATCACGAAGCGCTCCCATGGGCTGCGCACTTAAGTGCCCACCCTTGATAATATGGTTGTTCATGATTTTACGAAGTCTTTTCTGTTCATTTTTCCGGTCCGCCCGGTTGAGAAAATCCACAAGTGCACTAAAAAAGGCTGTGTTGGCCATTTGACCGGAGATGATTCGGGATTCGATATTTTTGCACCCCAGAAAAATTGAAAATTCCTTATTTAAAAGGGTTTCAACCTCCCGGATAAAATCCGTTCCCTGGTAATAAAAAACATCTTCACGGGCAAATGCCTTGATTTCTTTGTGCTCTGCATACCGGTTGACAGGGTCGCTGATGGATAGAAGTCTTGACATGTATGACTGGCTCATTTCCGATGGGATCAGGTTGATACACTCTTTCTGGCGCCAGGTATGATTGTTTAATGCCTTTGATACAAGCTTTCGGGCAAGGCCGGGATAGCTTTCTTCTTCCTTTGCAGGCTTGATGGAGGTTGTTAATTGATCATGGGGAATTGAACGAACAAAGGGAGGTGCTTCCGAGCTCATATGATAGGGAACAACAATACTGTTACAGCGTTTTTTCCTGATTTCTATTTCAAGTATTTCGCCCTCAGAAATAGTGCTGTCGATTAATGCCATGGCAACAGCTCTTTTTTTCGGATCTGTCTTAAATTCAGAATTCAGCCCGCTTCCTTCCGGCTCTTGAAAGGGAATCATGGTTCCCGATGAAATATATCCCACATGCCGGTTCTTTAAAAATACCCTGTAGCCTGCTCTTGCAATTCCTTTTCCCGTAATGGCAAGAGGCATGACCATTCTGGGCAATGCAACAATGTTTTCAAACTTTTGGTCTGTAATATGCTTAAAGGCAAGGTATTGTTGATAAAGTGCATCCTTGCCGATAAAATCACCTTTAAGGGGGGAGAAGCTGACAGCGAATTTGGATAATTTTGATGCAAACAAAGGAATTTCATTTCCGTCATGATCCATGCCCAGTTCATGCCCATATAAAGGCAGACAGGCTTCCAGTCGTAAGGTGTCCCTTGCACCAAGCCCGATGGGCAGCGCTCCTTTTTCCATTAAAAGGTCCCAGATGAAAACAGCGTGCCGGTTTTCAATGAAGAGTTCAAATCCCAGGGGTTCTCCTGTGTATCCGGTTCGCGCAAGACAGGTCTCAACCCCTTTGATATCCACAATGCTTAAATTGTTTCTGGCGGGTTCCGGCAGTATGCCGCCCGTAACAATCTGTTGTATAATGGATTTGGAAAGGGGACCCTGCAGGGAAATCATGGATACTTCAAATGTTTTATCAAGCATTTGGATATCCTGAAACAAAGGCAGATGTTTTTTAAAATTTGCCACATCCTTTTCCCGGTTTGATGCATTTACCACCAGCAGATATTCTTCGGGCTTAAACCGGTATAAATACGCATCATCAATTGCCCCGCCGGCTTCATTCTGGATCAATGTATACTGGCTTTCACCAATGTCTAATGCCATGGCATTGTTTGTCAGGACATGCTGCAAAAAAGGGATGGTGTCTTTTCCCGTAAAATAAAGCCTTCCCATGTGGGAAACATCAAAAATGCCGGCTTTTTTGCGGGTTGCCATATGTTCATTAATGATACCGGCAGGATATTGTATGGGCATCTCCCATCCTGCAAAGTCAACTATTGTTGCACCAAGATCCTGATGTTTATTAAATAATACTGTTTTTAAACATGAGTTCATAATATTCTCTCTAAATAAAATAATGGTTTAAGGCAAAAAATATAAATATTTGTATATAAAAAAACTCTAATAAAAACAAAAGGGTCTGTCAATATCTAATGGATTTGTTTTGATAAAAACCAAGAAGAATTGAGATAAGTGCTGCAAAGGTGCAGAATCCTGATATCAGGCAGATGGGCAAAAGTCCATACCTTGACCAGACGATCCCGCCTGAAAAAGCACCGGCAACACGTCCGATTCCAGCAATGGCAAAAAATGCAGACATGGTGGAGGCCCTTAATTCCGGTACAAGTTCTGTTGATAAACTCATGGAGGTAACAATGGTGAATTCAAAGGTAAAAAAGACCAGAAAAAGTCCTGCCAGCACATAAGTCAGACCAATATTCAGAACCGGCAAAAGAAAATAGGCGCAGGTGCAAAGAGATACCCCGATGATAATGGATTTTTTCAACCCGATTCTGTCAGAGAAAAACACTGTACAGCCTTCTCCTAAAATTTCGGAAAGCCCTATGAAAACAGTGCCAAATCCAATGGCTGTCAAAGAAAGACTATAGGATTGTTCCAGCCAGGCCCCGTAAATCACAAAAAGATTGTCATTGGCAAGGGACATGAAAAATACAAAGGATAAAATTCCTAAAACCTTTCTGTTTTTTATAATGGTTTTCCAGTTTGTCATCATCCGTGTTCTGGTTTTAGATGCCCTGGTTTTTCTTTTATCCTTCGGCATGATTTTTAATATGATGAAAAAGCAGACAATACAAAGCCCTCCAATGATGAGAAAAGGTGTCTGCCAGGAAAATCGTTCAATAATGATACCGGCAAGGGGGATGCCTATCAAGGTCGAGCCGGCCCAGGAAAGTTCCGTAATCCCGATGATTTTTCCTCTTTTTTCAAAGGGAATGAAATTTGCAATAACTGCCTGAAGACTGGGGTCAAATATGCTCTTGGCAAGTCCTGACAGAAAAAGGCAGATCACAAGGACTGAATAAACCGGGATCAAGCCCGCGGCAAGGGTACCTATGGCCAATATTCCCAAAGAGAACAGCATTAAAATCCTATACCCATATTTGTCTGCAAAACCGGCCCCGACAGGACCCAGCAGGGCTGTGGCCTGGTTAATGGCAATGACGGAGGTGATGGCGGAAAGATCTACATTAAGGCCCCGTGCAAATTCAGGCGCAAACGGATAAACCAGTCTTCTGATAATATTAAACAATAATTTGCTAAGGGTTGCAATGGAGATAAACCCTGCAAAATGTTTTGGATTGTTTGTCATGGAATTTTTGGGAAACCTGAGCTTAAAGGATTGCAAGAAGTCTGAATTTATCAAATATCAGCAAAAGGCCGATTACAATCAACAGGATACCTGAAATTTTATTGATGACTCCGATAAATTTTGTTGCCCGTTTCATGAAGTCAAGAATGGAATTGATGAAATATGACATGATCAAAAAAGGAATGGCAAGACCTGCGGAATAAACCGCTAAAAGAAAAACACCTTTAAGAACCGTATCCTGGCTTCCGGCAACAATCAGAATGGATCCCAGCATGGGACCTATGCAGGGACTCCATCCGGCACCAAAGGCCATGCCGATGACAAAGGTTCCCATCAGATGAAGGGGCCTTTTGCGTACATGGATTCGTTTTTCAAAGTTAAATCCCTTGATATTGATAATGCCTAAAAGGTGGAGCCCGAAAATCAGAATAATGCCGCCGCCTATGTATCTGACAACCCAGGCGTATTGATTGGCAATGCCTCCCAGAAAAGATGCTGAAGCTCCGAAAAGAATAAAGATAAAGGAAAAACCGGCCACATAAAAAAGAGTGGACAGGATCACTTTTTGCCGGGTTTCTTTTTTATTTTCAGTCAGTTCATCAAGGGACAATCCTGTAATAAAAGAAAAATAGGCAGGTATCAAAGGCAGAATACAAGGAGAAAAAAAAGAGAGCAGTCCTGCAAAAAGAGCGGCCGGAAAGGTTATGGTTTCAGCAAACACGATATTATCCTTAATCTTTAACTCAACTTTCGGCATTAATTGCAGACTGGGTCAGGCTTGTTTTATTGTGTTTTTATCAATAAATCTATATCAAAAATGCAATAATGCAAGCCTGACCCCCATTCAAATCTCGAAAGTTGAAAGTTGAGTCTTTAAATTATAATTTTTATTGGCTTAACCTATTCATTCTTTTTTATTTTTCAAGATCTAATTCTTTTATCTTTCAATCTATCCTTAGTCTTTTTGCCATCCCTGGTCATAAAAGTGCTTGAAATGTTTTTAAAATTTATCTATGAAGAAAGGATATGAACACAAAGGGTAAAAGCGGAGTTGTTTTCTTATAAAAAACAACCCTGATGGATTACCATTATTGTTAACCCGGGCAGGTGAAAAGAGATGAAAGCAAAAAAATTTTTAATCGGTGTTGTTATTGTCCTATTCGCAGCAGTGGCAGGTCTTTTAATATTCGTTAATATTTTTTCAAAAAAAGGCATCCCTGATTACAATCAAAATATCTCTATTCCAGGTCTTGAACATAAGGTAACAGTATATCGTGATAAATATGCTGTTCCCCATATCTATGCAGAAAATGAGCATGATTTGTATCTTGCAACAGGCTATTGCATGGCACAGGACAGGATGTGGCAGATGGATTTAATACGAAGGGTCACCATGGGAAGATTAAGCGAGATATTCGGGGAAAAGATGGTTAAGGCAGATATCCTTTTTCGAACCCTGGATATTTCTCAGAAATCAAAAATGGTTCTTGAAACAGTTTCAGATGAATTATCAGGATATCTTGATGCATATACTCAAGGGGTAAATTATTATATCAAGGCGCATAAAGGAAATTTCCCTCTGGAATATAATATTTTAGGATATACCCCGGATCTCTGGGAACCTCTTCACACACTTAATTTGATTGGATATATGGCCTGGGACCTGGCTGGAGGCTGGGATACTGAAATTGTTATCTCCAATCTTGAGAAAAAACTGGGCCCCGCGTTAATAGAGGAAATAACACCGAAGTTTGATAAACATTCCCCGATTTTCCCGGATTACGTTAAAGCTGAGCTCATTGATAAATTATACAAAGATTTTGTTTTGAGTAAAGATACGATAAGTCATCTTGGAACCCAGGTACTTAAAGCCAGTAATAACTGGGCAGTTTCAGGAGCGAAAACGACTACTCAAAAACCTATTTTAGCCAATGACATGCATTTGGGGTTAAATTCGCCTGGAATTTGGCTTCAAATGCACCAGAATATAAAAGGAAAATTAAATGTTACGGGTGTTGCACTTCCGGGAGCCCCTTTTATAGTGTGCGGCCACAATGACAATATTGCCTGGGGTATGACCAATGTGATGGTTGATAACCTTGATTTTTATGTTGAAAAGATCAATCCGGATAATCCTGATGAATATCTGTACAAGGGTAAATGGGAAAAAATAAGAACCAGAAAAGAAACAATCAAAATAAAAGGAAAAGATTCAAAACAGATCGATATCCGATATACAGGCCATGGTCCCATTGTTTCTGAGTTAAAAGAAGATATTAAAGATCTGGTGATTTCTGCTAAATGGCAGGGGTTTGAATACAGCAATGAGCTTTTGGGTATTTATCTGTTAAATAAGGCTGAAAATTTTGATGATTTTAAAACAGCAGCAAAAGAATTTATTGCCGTCAGTCAGAATATTGTTTATGCGGACACAAAAGGCAATATCGGTCTTGTTTGTGCAGCAGGGATCCCTATTCGCCCATCAAATGACGGGTCCAAGGTTCAACCCGGCTGGACAGGAGAACATGAATGGAAAGGGGTTGTTCCCTTTGAAGAACGTCCGATTTCTTATAATCCTGGTTGCGGTTTTGTTTCTTCAGCAAATTATAATACAGCGCAAAATTTTCCATACTATATTAATAAATGGGGCTTTTGCGGTCCTTATCGTCTTGATAGGATTAATGAAATCCTTAAATCAAAAGATAAATTTTCAGTTGAAGATATTAAAAAAATGCAACTTGATATGAAATCAAAATTACCTGAGTTATTTAAAAAGGGGATTATTGCAAAGGTATCAAAAAAGCCTGATTTAACCAAACTTGAAAAAGAAGCCCTTTCAATACTGAAGGCCTGGGATTTTTCAATGGATGCAAAAAGCAGTGCAGCAGCTATTTTTGAAAATTTCAATCTTTGTTTTATAGAAAATACCTTTAAAGATCAAATGGGAGACGATCTGTATCAAGGATATATTAAAAATAAGCACCCAGTTCAAATTGGCGTTGAACAAATATGGAATACAGATTCTCAATGGTTTGATAATATAAATACAGATAAAAAAGAGACTTTTTCTGATATCGTTCAAAAAAGCTTTTCAGATTGTGTTGCCAAACTTGAAAAAGAATTGGGTTCAACTGCCCACTCCTGGGAATGGGGCAAAATGCACACTTTTACCTTGAATCACCCTTTGGGATCAGTAAAGATGCTTGATATGGTATTCAAATTGAATAAAGGTCCCTATGAACTCGGTGGAAGTTTCCATGCTATCCCGGCCTATGCATATAAATTGACTGAACCTTTTAAAGTATATCATGGTCCTTCCCAGAGACATGTTTATGATCTTTCTCAATGGGATAACTCATTTTCAGTTATCCCAACAGGTAATTCCGGAATTCCTGCAAGCAAACACTATTGTGATCAAACCCAATTGTATGTAAATGGAAAATTCCATGCTGACTATGTAAGCGAATCCAAAATTAAGGAAAATGCTGAATATACCATGGTATTAGAGGGTGCTGAATAGAATAACTAAAGTTTCCCGCATAAAAGGAGCCTCGCATGTACATACTACAGTCACTGCTCAACGAATGGGGTGGTCCCCAAAAACCGAACTTGTTAATATCTTTGAGCGAAAAAATGTGGATTTTTATCGTTCTATTGGATATATTATTTAATTAAGGGATTTTATATTGAAAAAAAGGGCTGGACTATGAATATCGGGGACAGGATAAAACAACTAAGAATTGAAAAAAAATGGACTCAGGCCGAACTTTCTGAAAAAATAGGCGTAAAGTAAAAACAAAAAACAGATATCAGCGTATGAAAAAACGTTAGTCAAAAATATGCTTAACCTGGTTGTGATGAAGCATAAATTTCAGAACATCGCCCTTGCCCAACCGGACAGCACTTTATAGAAAACAAAAAGGACAAAATTATGCAAACGCTCTCAATACCATACAGTGATGATCTTTTGATATCTACCGGCAAGTCAAAAAAAGCTCTTGAACAAGAAATGCTTTTTTTACTCGCGGTCAAACTGTTTGAGCTGGGCCGTCTTTCTGTCGGCAAAGCGGCGGAACTGTGCAACATGAACAAAATAAAATTCATGGATGAATTGGGCCGTATGGAAATACCTGTAATAAATCTTGATGATGATCAAATCATGGATGAATTAAAAAATGTCTGAAGCCATAGCTGTTGCAGACAGTGGACCCCTCATCGGCCTGACACGCATCGGGCAACTCGAACTTTTGCCCCGCATGTTTTCTGAGATCATAGCTCCCCCCGAAATCTGGCACGAAGTAACAGTAAAAGGCCGGGGATTGCCCGGTGCATATGAGATAAGCCAAGTCAAATGGATAAAAATTAAAGGTCCTTCGTCTCAACTGGTTCAGCCCTTAAGTATCCTTGTGGATGCAGGAGAAGCCCAGGCAATTGCCTTGGCTCAGACAACGCCCGATTGCATCATCCTGCTGGATGATGCCCGGGCAAGAAAGATCGCCGCAAGATTAAACATAAAGCAAATCGGAACCATTGGATTGCTCCTGCGTGCTAAACACATAGGGTTGCTTGACAAAATCAAGCCGCACATTGAGGCCCTCATTGAAAACGGGATCTATATCCGCCAACAACTTATTGATGCTGTACTCCATGAGGCTGGTGAATAAAGTTTTGCAATATTGCATTGATCTTTTAAACTCCAATAATTCTACGAAACTTTTGATGATCCGTCTTGAATAATAAGCTGATTTTATATTTGGTCGACTTGTCTTTTTGTCTCAATTGAAACCTCATCTGTAGCTCCAATGTTTCATAAAAAAAATAGTAAAAGTTCAAGAGAAAACGGAGGAGAAAACCGTGGTCCGTCCCCTATTTTTAATATTTTTTTATTTTTTGTCTGTCCCCTATTTTTATCCAGCCCTCAAATACCAGGGTAGCAGGGCCTGTCTTAAAAATATGGTTGGTTTTTTTATCCCAAAAGATGTCAAGGTCTCCGCCATCCAGGTGGATAATGGCTCTGTCAGATGCCCTGCCCGTGAGACTGGCAGCAACAAGAGCGGCACACGCGCCAGTGCCACAGGCCAATGTCCTCCCGGCTCCTCTTTCCCAGACCTTCATTTTTAATTCTTGTTTGTTTATGACTTGAATAAACTCAACATTGGTTTTTTCAGGAAATCGTTTATGGGTTTCAATTAATCGGCCGATTCTTTCAATATCGATTTTTTCCACATCATCCACAAAAAGAACAGCATGGGGGTTTCCCATGAATAAGGCCGTAATAAGATATTCCTTATCCCCTACAATCAAACCCTCTTCAATGGCCTTTTCATTCGGGCTTTCAAAGGGTATGTCCCGGCAGAAAAGAACAGGCTCTCCCATATCCACCAGTATCGAGTGAACCTGGTCCTTATCACCCGGTAGTGCATTGAGGATCACCTCTGGTATGATCGTTCCGGCCTTTGTATCCACGCGCATCTTTTTTTTGGAAATGATCTTGTTTTCATACACATATCTGGCAAAACACCGCATGCCGTTGCCACACATCTGGGCCTGGGAACCGTCAGAATTGTATATTCTGTATTTAATATCATGGTCATGGGAGTCAAGAACCAGGATAATGCCATCGGCCCCGATGCCGAAATGTCTTGAACAAAGCCGTTTTGCCAAAGCGGGATAATTTTCATGAAGTTCTATATTTCCCTTTCTGTCATCCAGGATAATAAAATCATTGCCAAGGCCTTCCATTTTCGCAAAATCAATTTCCATGTTTTTTTCCATTAAAACTTACAAAATCCAAGCGTTGAAAGAATTTTTTCACCCATTGCTTCCACCTGCCACTGCCTTACAGGTTCTATGTTTAAAAGATCCTGGGCTGTTTCAGGATTTTCAGAAGCAATGGAACCAATCAAAGCATTATTCAATAAAAATCCCGGTTCAATTCCAAGTGAACTGCTTATTTTTTCTCTCATCTTTTTCAGACGTTCGATTCTTTCCTGAACCCTGGTATCTTTTTTGGGTCTTCTGATTTTCGGATATAAAGGCAATGCTTTATGCTCAAGTGCCATTGCCCTTTCAATCGCATCCAGGCACAAACTTCCATACATGTCTGCCTGTTTTTGGCTTATTGCCCTCATCTTCACCATTTGATCGGTTTTTACAGGCCTGTTCAGGGCCATGGTCAGTAAAGAGGCATTTGATATAATTTTAAAAAGGGGCTGGTCTTTTTTCTGCGCAATCAAAAGTCTCATCTGCAATAAATTTTCAAGGACTGCAAGGCTCCGATTGTCTATTTTTCCGGCACCTTTAAATTTTTTAAACAATGGCAGCAGATGATTATTTTCATACCTGACCGTTGCCTGTATTTCAAACTCTTCTTTGGCCCAGGAAAGCCGACCGTTTACCACAAGCTTTTGATGGATTATATCATACAGCTTTGTCAGATATGCCACATCCCCAACGGAATATTCAATCATATCCTGATTGAGCGGACGTCTTGCCCAGTCAACTTTTTGAAATTTTTTATCCACATTCACATTAAAATTTTTTTTTAACAGGGCAGCAAGTCCCCGCTCTTTGATGCCCAGAAACCGACAGGCAATTTCCGTGTCAAAAAGATTATTCACCCGGGCATTATAATCTCTATCAAGACTTCTGATATCAAAATCAGACCCATGAAACACTTTTATTACATCATTATTTTCAAGCAGGTTTATAAAAGGGGGGATCTTTTTAATTTCAAAGGGATCAATTAAAAAAGCCTGTTTGGCAGATGCAATCTGAATCAGACAGATCTTCTCTTTAAAACAATGCATGGAGTCTGCTTCCAGGTCCACACTGATTATCTTTTCCTTTAAAAGATCATCACAAACACTTTTAAGTTCCTCATCCGATTCAATAAACTTGTAATTCAAAATTTTTCCCTTGATTGTTTAGGTCAGTTCTTCTAAAATTCATGTTTTATATATAACAGATAATAAAACACAATGGAAAACAAAGAATGATTAACATAACATTTCCCGACAATAGTATAAAGGGCTTTGAAAATATTCCCACAGGCATGGATGTGGCCATTAGTATTTCAGAGGGGTTTGCCAGAAATTGCGTGGCAATGAAAATTAATGGACAGCTTTTTGATTTAAACCAGGACATTAAAAAGGATACGGCCATCAGTTTTATTACTGCCAATGACGAGGAAGGCCTTGATATTTTAAGACATTCTTCAGCCCATGTCATGGCGGAAGCTGTTTTAAATATTTATCCGGATGCAAAATTGACCATAGGTCCCGTGGTTGAAGACGGGTTTTACTATGATATTGATATGGACCCGATTTCAACGGATGATCTTGGCGCCATTGAAGCTGAAATGAAAAAAATCATTAACGCAAAGAACCGCTTTGAAAGAAAAGTGGTTTCAAAGGAACAAGCCCTTGAAATATTCAAGGACAACCCATTCAAACTTGAGCTCATTAATGAACTTGACGAGACAGAAGAAATATCCCTTTACCGGAATGGTAATTTCATAGACCTTTGCCGCGGCCCCCACATCCCCCATACGGGTATGATTAAAGGATTCAAACTTTTAAAAATATCCGGTGCCTATTGGAGAGCTGACCAGAAAAGGGAACAGCTCCAGAGGCTTTATGGCATCTCGTTTTTTGATAAAAAAAAGCTCAACAAATACCTCCACTTGATTGAAGAGGCAAAAAAAAGGGATCACAGAAAACTTGGCACCAGACTTGATCTATACTCTTTTCACGATGAAGCTGCCGGCATGCCCTTTTTCCATGCCAGGGGAATGGAAATATGGAATGCACTTTTAGAGTACTGGCGGGATGAACACAGAAAAGCAGGGTATGTGGAAACCAAAACCCCGGTCATGCTGAACAGAAAACTCTGGGAGCAAAGCGGCCACTGGGAAAATTACCGGGAAAACATGTATACATCTATGATTGATGATGAAGAATATGCCATAAAACCCATGAACTGCCCCGGCGGTATGCTGCTTTATAAAACAAAAGCATACTCCTACAGGGATCTGCCTGTAAGAGCCGGTGAAGTCGGCCTGGTTCACAGGCATGAACTTTCCGGAGCTTTATCCGGTCTTTTCAGGGTAAGGGCCTTTCACCAGGATGATGCCCATATTTTTATGACTTCGGATCAAATCGAGGATGAAGTTCTTGGGGTACTGAATTTATCCCAGAGAATCTACAGCAGATTCGGCCTTGATTTTCACCTGGAACTGTCCACCCGGCCAAAAAAATCCATTGGATCGGATGAACAATGGGAAGAAGCCACAAACGGCCTTAAAGCCGCACTGGACAAATATGGCCGGAAATATTTTATTAATGAAGGGGATGGGGCATTTTACGGTCCTAAAATAGATATCCACATCAAAGATGCTTTGGGAAGAACCTGGCAATGTGGAACCGTCCAGCTTGACATGGCCTTGCCGGAAAGGTTTGATCTGAGTTACAAGGGCCAGGACAATGAAAAGCACAGGCCCATAATGATCCATCGCGTTATTTATGGATCTCTGGAAAGATTTTTCGGCATCCTTGTGGAACATTTTGCAGGCAGGTTCCCCTTGTGGATGGCCCCTGTGCAGGCTATCCTGCTTCCCATCAACCAGGATCTTGCGGGATATGCTGAAAAAATCAAAGCCGAGCTTGATACCCATAGAATCAGATGTGAGGTGGATAAGAGAAGCGAAACCCTGAAAAAGAAAATCAGAGATGCCCAGCTTGTCTATGTTCCTCTGATCATTACCATTGGAGATAAGGAAAAAGAAACCAGGACACTTTCGGTCAGAACCCTTGATGGCAAGGTCAGAATGGGCCTTTCCATGGATGAATTTGTAACATCCGTATCAAACCATGTGAAAGAAAGAATTCTGGATGATACAATCCTCTAACAGGCTGAAGCTGATCTACTCCTACAGACTGCCGGTCATTGGCTTATGCCTGTTTATTTTCTGGCAGTCTTCTTATCCCGGCATCATTTCAGAGTCTTTGTTTCCCTATGAAGATAAAGTGCTTCACTTTGGCGCCTATGCCCTTCTGGCATTCCTTTTTGCCAGAGACCTTTTTGCTGGAAAACCATCCTGGTCTCTTACAAAAATCAAAATTATAGCAATTGCCTTTTCTTGCCTTTTTGGATTATCAGATGAAATCCACCAGGCATTTGTTCCATCAAGGGATGCCTCAATTGGAGATTTTTTTGCAGATTGTGCAGGAAGCATATCAGGCTGTTTTTTTTACCTTAAGGTTTTTATGCGTAAAAAATCTTGAAACCGGAGTGTACTACTGTACATGATGCCTGATTTATAATTTGGCAGGATTTTGCAGCAACGAAGTAGATGGGTGAGTTTTCGTTCAAACACCAACTATAGTTTTTATAAGGAATATGCATGACAAATAACGATATATTACGACGTATCCGCTATATTTTTGATCTTAATGATTCAAAAATGATTGCCATATTTGGTTTGGCTGACCACAAGGTAACCCGGGGACAAATCAGCGATTGGTTAAAAAAAGATGATGACATAGCTTTTGAAAAATGCAGTGACACTGAGCTGGCAATTTTCCTGAATGGGTTGATAAATGATAAAAGAGGCAGAAAAGAAGGGTCACAACCCGAGCTGGAAAAGCATTTAACCAACAATATGGTTTTTATGAAATTAAAAATCGCCTTAAATCTGAAAGCCGAAGATGTATTGGAGATTATGGCCCTGGCTGATATGCGCATCAGTAAACACGAATTAAGTGCATTTTTCCGCAAGCACGGCCATAAACAC
>JAOZRF010000017.1:12825-14079 GCA_029940245.1 Desulfobacula sp. | reverse complement strand
GAAAAAGGACTTAAGGTCTCACCGTTTAAAAAGGGGCCTGACTATATCGACGCGGGCTGGCTTTCAAAGGCAGCCGGACGTCCCTGTTATAATCTGGACACCTTTCTTTGTATCCCTCCAATTGTTCGACAATCCTATCAGGAAAACTCACGACATTGTGATATCGCTGTTGTTGAAGGCAACCGGGGTCTTTATGATGGTATTGATACAGATGGCTCCACTTCCACGGCTGAGCTTGCAAAACTCTTAAAATTACCGGTTCTGCTGGTTCTGGACTGCACTAAAAGTACCAGAACAATGGCAGCATTGCTGATGGGCTGTATGAAGTTTGATCCTGATGTCAATATCTGCGGGGTTATTCTTAACCAGGTGGCTGGGAAAAGGCATGAAGGAAAAGTCAGGGTAAATATTGAAAATTTTTGTAATATTCCTGTATTTGGTGCTGTTCCAAAGTTAAACGCCCAGGATTTTCCTGAAAGACACATGGGGCTTGTTACTTTAGAGGAACACTCCTTTTCTGATCAGGCGATTGACGCTGTCACCAAAGTTGCCAGAGACAATATAGATCTGGATGCACTCTATCAGGCTGTAAACTTTGAATGTCACAGCATAGATTCTGAAATAATACCACAAATCAATTCTTCAGAAGTGAAATTAACCGGAATAGAAAAAGTTACAATTGGTATTATAAGGGATTCTGCATTTCAATTTTATTATCCGGATAATATTGATGCTTTAAAACAACTGGGTGCTGAAATTGTTTTTATAAGTCCTTTGATAGAAGAAAGCATACCCGAAGTTCATGCCATATATATGGGAGGCGGTTTTCCTGAAACCCATGCGGCACAGCTTGCGCAAAATATTGCTTTTAGAGAAAATCTGAGAAAGCTATCTCAAAAAGGACTTCCCATTTATGCGGAATGCGGGGGCTTGATATTTCTGGGTAAAAGCATTCGTTTGAATGATAAAGAGTATCCCATGTCAGAGATTCTCCCCATCAAATTCGGGCTTTCCAAACAGCCACAAGGACATGGCTACACCAGGGTTGCAGTTGTTCATGAGAATCCATTTTTTAAACTGGGTGAAACCTTAAAAGGCCATGAATTCAGATATTCCAGTATCCTTAAGATTGATTATCAAGATCATGAAATGGCCTTTAAAATGGAACGGGGCAAAGGTATCCTTGATAAAAAGGACGGTTTTTTTAAACAGAATACCTTTGGTACCTACACCCATGTTCACGCGCTGGGCAGT
>JAOZRF010000017.1:0-12815 GCA_029940245.1 Desulfobacula sp. | reverse complement strand
GAGAGTTTAAAGCATCTTTATCCAAATAAATAATCAAATCAATAGTGATTCCATAAAAAAAGAGGTTTTCCATATTTTGGAAAACCTCTTTTAAAGAAAAAAATATTTTTATAAAACGATTATTTCGATTATTTATTTTTTAAGTGGCATTTGGTGCAGCTGGTGGGCGCAGGGCCTTTCTTCCCTTTTGGGTCTCCAGCCTTTATATTGACCTGTTTGTGACAATCAATGCAATTCCCGTGCATGGCGTTTTCAAGTACCAGAATATCTTTCTTTTTACCTTTTTTCTTTTTACCTTTTTTAAGTTTTGTATGGCATTCCACGCAATTCTGAACATTGTCACCTGCTTTAAGGTCTAAAGGCTTATTGTCCTTGTCATGATGGCACTCACCACAGGAAATTTTATATTCTTCATGGTGTTTCTTGTGGGCGAATTCAATAAATTTGTATTTAGGGGGTTGTTTTTTTCGTTTTTTGTATTTGTTCTGGTCCATGGTAATTGTGTCAGAAAAATCTGTCCCGGCATAGAGACTAGTTGTAACAAAAATCACAGCAATACCGGCAGCAAGGATTAGAGTTAGTAATTTTTTATTCATCATTGGTTTCTCTCCTTTAATTAATGAGTAACAACTTATTTTGTCTTTATACCAGTGATATTTCCATACCACCGATTATTTCCTAAATAATTTTATCTAAATTTATACCCAAGTGTGTTGAAAAGTCAACATTAAAAACGAGTCAGGATTAAGTCTGTTTTCCATTTATTTATTTGTCTGGCCGTGATTCAATATCTTCTTTTTTTTCTTTGTCTTCATCGTCAATTTCTTCGGCCTTTTTTTTCCCGAATATTCTTGCACCGATAATGCTGATTTCATAAAGAACCATCAGGGGCAAAGCCATCATAATCTGGGTGACAACATCCGGGGGTGTGATAATAGCTGCACCAATAAAGAAAATCAATAGAGCATATTTTCTATTTTTTGTTAAAAAGGGAACAGTAACCAGTCCCATCCTTGCCATAAACGTTAAAACCAAAGGCAGTTCAAAAACAAAGCCGAATGCCAGAAGCATTTTTGAGGAAAATGAAAGATATTCCTTCATGGATGGCATGGCATAGATGGTTTCCGTGGCAAACCCTAAAAAGAATTTAAATCCATAGGGGAAAACAACAAAATATCCAAAAGAAGCGCCAATAAGAAAGAAGAAAACCGAGAGAATCACAATGGGTAAAATATATTTTTTCTCAGTTCTGTAAAGTCCTGGAGATACAAACATCCAGAATTCATAAAAAAGGACAGGGGTTGATAGAATAACTCCCGCAAGCAGGGATACTTTCAGATAGGTAAAAAATGCTTCAGGAAGACCTGTGAAAATCATCTTGGCATTTCCATTTTCTCCCATGGCAGTGATCAGGGGAGCGTTCAAAATTTCAAACAATTTTTCCTTAAAAGAATAAGCGGCCACAAAACCTACGGCAACAGCGATAAAGGAACGGACCAGTCTGTCTCTGAGCTCACCTAAATGCTCTGTAAAAGGGCTTTTATCTTGTTTGCTCATATCTTATCGGTCTTATCGTGTTCGGATGTGTTATCGGCCTTGTTCAGATCTTTGTCTTCTGAAGAATCATCGTCTTCATTCTCATCAATATTTTTTTTATCATGATTCTGTAACCCTCCACTATCTTCTTTGTCTGCAACTATTGTCTCGTCTTGATCCGTGACGGCAGCCTCATCTGAAGGAGGGTCAGTTAGAATTTCATTAAGATCTACTTTAGGAATATCAATGTCTTTTTTAAAATCCTTAACCGTGGTTTCCACATCAATGCTGCGTTTAAAATCCTGGGCCGAGCGCTTGAATTCCCCCATGGCCCGGCCCAATGTTTTGGCAAGGTCAGGCAGTTTTTTGGGCCCTATTACAATTAGTGCTATTGCCAGGATCAATAAAATTTCCGGCATTCCAAGACCAAACATTTTTTATTTAAACTCCTTTGATAAAAATTGCTGATTAACAGGCTTATAGTTTTACACTGAATATCTGCCGAGTGTCAAGAAAGATAGATTCCCATGGAAAACAAATTATTTTTCTGTGTTTTTGTATGGTTTTTTCTTGCCTTTAAACGGGTTTCTTTTTTTAGCCCTTGGTTTTGAATAATATTTTTTCTTAGGTGCCGGAAGGAGTTTGTCCAGTGCCTCGGATGGATACTCACATTCGATTTTGTTTCCCAGTACGGCTTCTATTTTTGGGATAAAAAAAGAACTGGTTTCATCGGCAAAACTGATGGATATCCCTTTTGCTCCGGCTCTGCCCGTTCTGCCAATTCTGTGGATATAGTGTTCGGGTTCATAGGGCAGATCATAGTTAATAACATGACTTATGTCTTCAACATGTAGTCCCCGGGCAGCCACATCCGTTGCAATTAAAAGATTGATTCTGCCATTTTTAAAATCTTCTAAAACTTTAAACCGTTTGTCCTGGGCAATATCTCCTGAAAGCACACTGCATTTCCGGCCATATCTTGCAAATTTTTCCGACAGGGTTCGAGCCGTGTCTTTCCGGTTTACAAACAAGAGTACCCTTGTTAACTGTTCATTATGGATCAGGTTATATACATGTTTAAATTTGTCTTTTTCAGTTGAGATATAGATAATTTGCCGGACACTGTCCGCGGCAGCCTGTTCATGATCAATTTCTATTTGAACGGCATCCTGTGTTGACCAGCTTTGTGCCAGTCTCAAAACTTCCGGTGTTAACGTGGCGGAAAAGAAAAGGGTTTGCCGTTTGTTTTTGTGGGGTGTTTTTAAAATGATTCTGCGGACATCCGGGATAAACCCCATGTCAAGCATTCGATCTGCTTCATCAAGGACAACAATTTCAACCTTGGAAGGGTTGATCAAGCCTTTGCCCATAAAATCAATGAGACGTCCGGGAGTTGCAACAATGACATCAACGGGTTTTTGCTTAAGCATCTTTTGTTGCAGGATATATCCTGTTCCCCCAAAGATGGCGATGATTCTTAAATTGGTATATCTGGCAAGATCCTTAAAATCTTTTTCAATCTGGTTAACCAATTCTCTTGTGGGGGCAAGGATCAATGCTCTTGGGCATCCGTTCCTGTTTTTAAACGCTTTGTTTATGAATGCGGCTAAAATAGTGATAATGAAGCTGGCACTTTTGCCTGTCCCTGTCTGGGCCTTGGCTGTGGCATCCTTGCCGTTCAATGTGTGGGGCAAAAGCTTTGCCTGTATAGGGGTGCAATAGTTGAATTTTAAATCTGCAATGGCATGCATAATATCCACTGGCAGATCAAGATCATGAAATCTTGTTTCCCCTTCTTTTTGTTCCACAGAAAAATCATGGACAGACCATTGTTTTTTTCTGGGTTTTGGCAAAGGTTTTTTTTGTGTTTTGGTTTCAGATACAGGCGGTGATAGGACGATAGGTGAATCTGTATGGCTCTTTTTACTAAAAAGCGCTTTTAAAAATAAAAAAAAATGTTTCAATCGTTACTTTCTTTAATGGGTTAAATGTTAATTATCCTGTCTGACATCAATGGTTTTTAACAGACAGATGATTTTTTGTGAAGTTAAAATTACGAAAATTTGGTTTTATCCTCCGCTAACAAGGGGCAGCAATTGAATTTTTGAGTTGTCAGGAATGATTGTTTCAGCAAATTTAGGGCTTGAGACAAGCTTGCCATTTAAGCGGACAACGGAACAGAATTCAACATTATCAAGGGTTTCAAAAACAGATGCCACGGTCATATCGGGGAACCAGGGCATCTGTTTTTCATCCACTTCTATCATCAATTATGCCACGCCATTTTTTTTCAGAACTTCCAGGACTTCTGGAAAATCAATGCCCAGGCGTTTGACTGTCGCAAGAGTGGGGATACCATTATTGTTCCAGCCGCGGCGCTCATAAACTGCATCTTTGAGAAGTTCATACTGTTCCAGTCTTTTTTGTCTTAATGCAGCGACTTTGTCCCTGGAATTCATGTTGCTGATATCCAGACTGTATTTTTCCTTGAGCTGTTCATCATACCGTTCCTGTCGTGATTCATATTCTTCCACTGTAACAGGTCCCACAGCCCGGTATGGCAAGGTATCATGCTTTCTTGTACCATAGCCCATTTTCAGATTAAAAATTCTCTGGAAATTATAAACACCCTCACTCATGGCAAGAAGATCATCAGGCCCTGATTTTCTGCCGGTAACAGCTGAAAAGAAATCAGCATACCAGCCCAGGTGTTTAGTGACCTTGGCAGGTTCAAGGGTGTCTTTATTGTCTTCTGGTACAATATCGTTCCAGGGCAGTTTGCAAAGACCGCAAAGACCGAACCAGGTTCTGAACATGGGAAACCAGTGAAGGGCTTCTGCCTTGTCTTCAAAGGTTGGCATAAAATTGTGAACCATATCCAGAAAGATCAGCCAGGCTTCATCATGCTGTGGACCTTTCAGGGCAAGCCCGTACCCTCCCTGCTGGGCCAGGGATTCTTTGGTCATGTATTCGGAAAATTCCAGGCCCTTGGATTCCATGCCAATGTCCTGCATAAAGGCCGCATCAGCACCAAAATCCTTTGCAAAGATTTGTTTCATTTGTCTGATACCCTTGCCGACGATAGCGCCAAAACCTTCTCCCCTGGCCATCTGGTGAATGATTTCAAGGGCATTAAACCGGTTGCCAAAGCTTAAATCCATGCCCCCCGTATGATCCATGGTAATTTGATTGTTCTCAAAGCATTCCATGACAAACGCAATGGATGTCCCAACGGAAATAGTGTCCAGGCCATAGGCATCACAATAAAAATTAATTTCAAGAATGGTATGGGCATCAAATATTCCCAGACTGGAGCCGCAACCGGCGATGGTTTCATATTCAGGCCCGTCCACAAATACTTTTTGACCTCTATAGGGCCCTGTAAAGGGAGAAAAGTCTTTTACCCCGTGGGAACATGCAACTGTACAGCCTTTCCAGCACCCGTCATAGCCTTTGTCAAAAATATGTTCATAAACTTCTTCTCCGATGATCCGGCTTTGGGGGTGTGACCCAAATTTGAAATTGTGTACGGGCAGGCAGTCATGATCGTTCATGATGGGAACTAAATGGGTTGTTCCCACCAGGGACATCCTGTTTTGTTTGGGATCCAGTTCTTTTATTTCTTTTGAGTGAGACTTGGTGACCAGTTTGAGGCCTTCAAAATCTGCAGGGTTGTTGGATTTCATTGAAATAGTACCGCATCTTGCCACAATGGCTTTAACTTTTTTATCGGCAAAAACGGTTCCAATACCCCCTCGCCCGGCCTGTTTGTACCTGACCCTCTTACGCCCGGCATCCCACCAGGAAAAATTCAGGCAGCCAAAAAATGTGTTTGCTGCTCCAGGGCCTGTCGTTACAACAGAAACGTTGACGGGTTTATTCTCGTCAAAATGCCTGGTTAAAACATCTGAAAGCTCATAGGCGTCTATTGGAAGGTCTGTTGCTTCAAATATTTTGATTTTATTTTCAATTCCGTCAATAAAAATAATGGTATCTTTTTTTGCTTTTCCGTCAACCTGGATCACATCAAACCCGGAAAATTTTTTATAGGGTCCAAAATAACCACCCACATTTGAATCAATGGGGGCGCCGGTTAAAGGTGAAATGGAGGTCACAATACTCTTCCCGCCACCAGGGTATCCCGGAGTTCCCCCAAGGGGACCTGAAGAAATGCAGATGGCGTTTTCAGGATCATTCCACCTGGTACTACCTTTAACAGCATTCCACATCAACCATAGATCATACCCTTTCCCACCAATGAACTTGTTTTTTATGTTTTCTTCAATGGGGTTAATGATGATATCATTTGCATCAAGGTTAACCCGGAGAGATTTGTCTGTATATCCATTTTTTATTTTTGCTCGCTCATAGGATATGGACTTGATTTCTTTTAGATTTATTTGATTCATATTTTTACTCCTTCAGCTAAATTATCTTAACTTATGATGATTTTTTTAGACGTTAATGTATATCATACTTTATCATTTAGATATATAATAGAATAAATTTACATGTGATTGATTAAATTTTATAACTCAAATCTGCCAACCCCGAAAGTTGAGTTTATAATGGTTAAACAGTTATTAGTATAGCCACCTTGAGATGTCAATAAAGGCAAGCAAATATTTAAACCACAAATTATGCAAAAAAACTTGACATTTCATACTATACATAGTTAATCAAGTCAGTGAACGAGTCGAAATTATTGAAAAAAGGTGTATAAATGTTCATATTAGCAAATTTTTTTGAAGCCATAGCCGTCATCCTGAATTATGCGCTGACGTTTTATATGTGGATTGTTATTGCAGGGGCGGTCCTGTCCTGGGTGAGCCCTGATCCTTACAATCCCATTGTCAGATTTATCAATATGGCAACCGAACCTGTTTTTTACCAGATTAGAAAAAAGCTTCCTGTGAATTTCGGGGGGCTTGACATATCTCCTATAGTAGTGATTTTAGCTATTATTTTTCTTCAGACCTTTGCTGTGAACAGTCTGCACGGACTGGCTCGCACAATAGCACAATGAAAAGAGAGGTATTCTTATGGGCATAACACCACAGGTCGTTAAACAAAAAGAGTTCACGACAAAATTCAGGGGATTTGATGTTCAGGAAGTGGATTCGTTTCTTGAAGAGGTGGGAAAAGAATTTGAGAATCTGAATCATTCCATTCAACATCTTAAAGAAGAAAATCACAGGATAACCCTGGAGAATCATGGCCATAGAAAAAGAGAAAATACTATGAAAAATGTCATGATTCAGTCCCAGAAAGTTCTGGATCAAATGAAAGCAAATGCTAAGAAATCTTCACAGCTGATTATTGCCAATGCTGAAGTTGAAGCGGAAAAAATGTTAAATAGAGCCTATAAGCGCCTTTCGCAACTTCATAGTGATATAATTGAGTTGAAACGTCAACGGATTCAGCTTGAAATGCAAATCAGCACCGTACTTGAATCCCATTCAAAAATGCTTGAGATGACAAAGGAAGAAAATAAGTCTGCCGATGAAACTGATTCTACCTTAAGGTTTATCAAACAGGCATAATTTTTAAATACTTTGTTGCCATGCTTGCGCATGTCAACAAGAGAATTATTAAGTAAAAAGGGTATGGAAAATGGCTGATATTGATGCTTTTTTTAAACTGATGCATGAACAGGGTGCTTCCGACCTCCACCTTTCATCGGGCCAGCAGCCTGCATTAAGGCTTCATGGCGATATTGAACGAATAAAATACGAAACCTTGACCAGTGATAAACTGCGAAAACTTTTATATGAAATAACTTCACAGGAGAAGATCAAGGTTTTTGAAGAGACCGGGGATGTGGATTTTGGTTATGAAATTCCAGGCATGGCCAGATACCGGGCAAATTATTTTATGCAGAAAAACGGTGTTTCAGCCGTTTTTCGTGAGATCCCGGACGAGATACTGACTACAGAACAATTAGGGCTTCCGCCTGTCATTTCAAAGCTGGCCGATCTTCCAAGGGGACTGGTTCTGGTAACAGGGGCGACGGGTTCCGGGAAATCAACGACTTTGGCCGCTATTATAGATCAGGCAAATCGAGTCAGAAAAGATCATATTATTACTGTTGAAGATCCGGTTGAGTTTGTGCACAAAAGTCAGAAATGTATTGTGAGCCACAGGGAGGTGGGATTGCATACACAGACGTTTTCATCGGCGTTAAGAGGAGCCCTGCGTGAAGATCCTGACATTATTCTGGTGGGTGAGTTAAGGGACCTTGAAACCATTTCTCTTGCCATTGAGGCAGCGTCAACAGGTCATCTGGTATTTGGCACTCTGCATACCTCCAGTGCTGCTAAAACCGTTGACAGGGTTATTGAAGTGTTCCCCTCCACTGAGCAGGCCCAGATACGTTCTACATTGTCCGATGGACTGAGAGCTGTTGTGGCCCAGACATTGTTTAAACGGATAGACAAAAAAGGCAGGTGTGCAGCCATGGAAATTCTTGTGGCAACGCCTGCTGTGCGAAATCTTATCCGGGAAGCCAAAACACACCAGATCCCATCCATGATTCAGACGGGAAAACAATTTGGGATGCAATTGCTGGATGATGCCATCATGCAATTGTACAAAAAAGGATGGATCAGCCCTGATGAGGCATATAGCAAAGCAAATAATAAATCCTTATTCAGGCCATTCCTAAAGACCCCGCCGGCTGATTTTACAGAAGCTTAAACCAGTCTTTAATTTATAAATTTAGAGGAAGACGGCATGAAAAAACAGCAGATTGACCATATCCTTACCAGGATGCTGGACTCCCATGGCAATGTTTCAGATTTGAATATTACACCGGGTAAGCCTCTGCAGGTTGAAAGTTCCGGTGAACTGGTTGCAGTGAATATAGAACCGTATTTTAAACTGCTGACCCCCTTTCAAACGGAAATATTTGCATTAAATTTGATCAATAATAATCGGAAATTAACAGAAACACTTATCAGGGAAGGGTCTTGTGATCTTTCCTACCAACTTGGGGGTAAGGCCCGTTTCAGGGTGAATATTTTTTCAAGATCAGGCAAGTATTCCATTATTCTAAGAAAGCTTGAGACAAAAATTCCCACTATTGAAGAACTGAATCTGCCCAGGGTATTTCATACCATGGCGGAAGAGAAAAACGGTATTGTTTTTGTTACCGGAGCAACTGGTTCTGGAAAATCAACGTCCCTTGCTGCGTTATTGGATAAAATCAATGAAAAAAAATCTGTTCATGTGATAACCCTTGAAGATCCGATTGAATATCAGCATCCCCAGAAAAGATCCACCTTTAACCAGCGGGAGCTTGGATCTGATTTTGACACCTTTGCAAGTGGTCTGAGAGCTGCTCTGCGTCAGGCGCCAAAAGTGATCCTGGTGGGTGAAATGCGTGACAGGGAGACAGTTGAGATAGGTCTTTCGGCAGCTGAAACAGGGCATCTTGTTGTGTCAACATTGCATACCGTGGATGCCGGTCAAACCATTAACCGTATTCTGGGGATGTTTTCCACGGAAGAAGAAAAACAGATTAGAATTCGTTTGGCAGATACCATAAGATGGATTGTCGCCCAGAGGTTATTGCCGAAGATTGGTGGCGGCAGGGTTGCCGCCTTTGAAATTATGGGTTCAAATTTGAGGGTGAGAGATACCATTCTTAATGGAGAATCTGAGGGCAAGACATTTAATGAGATCATTGACGCAGGCAATGCCCAGGGGATGATCACTTTTGATAAATATATCCTTTCTCTTTATGAAAAGGGAAATATCAGTGAGGATACTGCATCATCCTATGCATCAAGGAAGGATATTGTGGGTCGAGGCCTTGATTCGATAAAAAGCGCCAGAGGCGAGACCACAACAAATATTGATTCATTGGAAATTGATCATGGATATAAAGGAAGGTAAACCATGAAAGCTCTGATTTGCATCGGTAGCAATGATTTAGAAAAAAAAATGATTTCAGCGGTTAAACAGGTGGGGCTGAATGCTGAGGCTGTAACCAATACCAAAGAGGCACTGAAAAGATTTGAATACCATCTTTATAATCTGGTGATCATTGATGACGCGTTTGATCAAAATAAAGGAATTGCTGGTATTATAGATAGGATGAATACCATGGATATGTTTTTGAGACGTAGAATTTGCCTTGTCTGGATCAGCAATAAATTCAAGACCAATGATAATTTTGCATCTTTAAATTTCAGTGTAAACGCGATTTTTAATCAGGGTGATATTTCTCATATCGAGCCATTTTTATCCCGCACTTTACTGGATCATAAACGTTTTTACACTGTCTTTAATGAGTCCTTAAAAATAGCCCAAAAAGGCTAAAATAATTATAATTAAAGGTTAATGACTTTATCGGCAAGCTGCATAGATGTAACAGTGTCCAGCATATTGGTCGTTTCACCGATAACTTTATCGTCCATTAAGCCCAAATGAGTCAGGCATGCCCCGCAAACAAGGATTACAACTCCCATGGCTTTAAGTTCCTTGAGCTCTTCAAGGATTTCAGAGTCTTTGGTGGAAAATTTTACCCCATGGTTTAACAATACCAGACGCCATAGCTCAGGGCCCATTTCTTTCAAGGTTTTAACAAAACTGACCATGAGTTTTCGGCCAAGTTCATCATCTCCCTTGCCGATCTGTTGTGAAGAGATGATGACCAGAATTTTCTGGTGGTCAGGGTCATCTTTTGTTTTAGCAGGTTCAGAAACAGTTTTCCCGGTTTTAGTTTTTTCAGGATCTCTCCGGCCGGACACGATCAAGTCTGTGCCACCATCAGAGGCAACAGATACTTCAAATCCCTGGAAGGTTAAGAATCGACTCACATTTTCTGCCGCAGCATCATTATCAACAATGACATCAAGTTCAGCGGCATCTTCTTGTTCAAGGAATTCTTTTGTTTTAATAACAGGTGCCGGGCATGAAAGTTTCCTGGCATCAATTTTCTGGGTCATTATCAGGTACCTCTTTTTGTTGTTAAGTAGGTTTCAATTATAAGAAGACCCATGTCCTAAGTCAAATAGCAATATCTGATACAAATTGTAATCAACATTGAAAATACAGATATAAAATCTCAAGGGCAATCCATTATTTCAAAGTGAAAATTAAAAAGATTTGACAGGAAGAGCCTTATATGACCATATTTTCCTTAGAATTAAATACATAAGTACATTATTACAAAAAGGAGAACTATAATGGTTATTATTTCAGATGTAACTTATCCCCCTGAAAGTACGAGAGAAATTGCAAAAAGGTATCTTATGGCCCCTGTCCTGCCTGAGTTTTTAAATAAAAAAGGGCCCTATGTCTGCGCCAGCAAAACCGGCGGCATGCATTCCATCACTTTTTATGAACTGGATAACGACAGGCTAGCAGAAGGCTTAAAAGTTATTGGTGAAAGCCTGGCAATCTATTTTGGTGTACCCGGATATAAATATGACCTTAAACCTTATTTTGAGCTTGAAGAGGGGTTGGCAATACTGGGGCTGTAACTTCAACACTACGAGAACAGATTCAGGTTGGGTCTGGAAAGGGTTTCAGGACTGGATTCAAATATTGAATCCAGTTTGTCTCTTATTTCATCCATGGTTTGTGCGTGGTTAAGCCTTTTTAAAATATCATGACCGAACTTAAAATTGGCACAAAAATAGGGGAGAAATTTTTTAAACAGCTTGATGCTGAAATGATCCGGATAATGATCCGACAGGATCTGGGTCATTCTCACGGCCGTGGTATGAAAAATATCTTCTCCCGGGGCAAAGCCTTGAGTCCACTGGGCAAACAGCCAGGGCCTGGCAACAGCCATGCGGCCCACCGACAGCCCCTGGCAGGAAGTCTGTTCAATCATTTCAGCACCATCTTCAGCCAGAAAAAGATTGCCATTACCAAAAACAGGGATTTCAACGGCCTGCCTGACAAGGGTTATGACATCCCGGAGCGGAGGCCGGTTCCTTCTGTCAGGTGCGATTCTCGGGTGAAAGGTCAGAGCATCAGCCCCGGCATCTTCAAAGCGCCTGGCCATATCCACTGCAGATTGAGGGTTGTTGTCCCACCCGAGCCTGAATTTAACAAATAAAGGGATGGAAACAGATTCTCTCACTGATTTTACGATTTTTGATGAAAGCTCAGGATCTTTTAATAGAGCCGCGCCGCAGCCTTTTTTACAGATAGCTGCTACGGAACAGCCAAAATTAAGGTCAACTCCGAAAAAACCTTCTTTTTCTATTCTTACAGCGGCCTTTGCCATGCTTTCCGGTTCAGATCCAAAGATCTGGCAGACAAGATATTTAAGTTCTTCGGGCCGCCAATTAAATACCAGGGAGACATTGGGATTTTCCTGGGGAATGGCTTTTGCACTGCACATTCCTGTAAACAAAAGGCCAAACCCGCCAAATTCAGAGATGAGCTGCCTTAAGGCGATATGACCAAGCCCTGCCATGGGCGCAAGCACGAGCCTGTTATGAAGTAATTTATCTTTTATGTTCAAGTCTTTTAAAAGATATTGGGAAAGCCTATGGTTTTTCATTTTTCATCTGTTAAAAAAGGTTGCCTGAAATGGTGTTAACTAACCGAGAACGCGGTGCCTTGTCAATGACTTGTTTTATTTTTTCAACCGCGCATGGTTTTTTCGCAATAGCCTTGAAATTAATATATTGATTCAGAATATTGCATTTCAGCCAAACCAGAAAAATATAAATTAATTGTTGTTGACAAACAAAGCAGCATATGATTTTAAATCGTCATACCACCTGAACGACAACAATAAGTTGCCTAACCCTCAAAATAAAACAATTAGCAAAAAGGTTCAAAATATTACAAAAATGAATTGCTGATAGAATTTTTTAAAGCACAAAATCGATACAGTGGGAAAAAGGAGATATTTTGAGAGTCAAAATAACAGCCATAACCAAGCGGCCTGCTGAGATTCCATTTAATTATAATTATGCCCTTCATTCTGCCATCTATAATCTCATAGAAAAATCCTCAGGCGAATACTCCCGATACCTTCATGATAAAGGATTTATTAACGAATCAATCAATAGACGATTCAAATTATTCACATTTTCAAACCTGTTTTTCACACCAGCCAGAATTCGGAAAAATGGATTCAACCAGGTTAAAGAGATCTCCTTGATTTTTTCAACACCCATTGAACAAAGCTTTGAACACCTTATCCTTGGCCTGTTTTCAGATCAGACATTCTACTTGAATTTTTTTGGCGAAAAAATAGATTTTTCAGTCACACAGGTTGAATCCATGCCTGAGCCGCAATTCAACAAAGA
>JAOZRF010000352.1 GCA_029940245.1 Desulfobacula sp. | reverse complement strand
GCAGAATTGTTCCGGGAAAAACAAAAAAAGAGGGGCCCTTTGGAGATCATTTGGGTTACTATTCCCTGGAACACGAGTACCCCTATTTAAAGGTAGAATCTGTTTATCACAGAAAAGATGCCATTTTCCCATTTACAGTGGTGGGTCGTCCACCCCAGGAAGATTCCAATTTTGGAAAATTAATCCATGAAATTACAGGATCAGCAATTAAGGAAAGCATCCCCGGGGTTATTGCCGTGAATGCCGTGGATGAAGCAGGAGTTCACCCCCTGCTTCTGGTAAAAGCCCATGAACGGTATGTCCCTTATGAAAAAGAAAAAAAAGTGCCAAGGGAGTTGCTCACCCATGCAAGCCGAATTCTTGGCACAGGTCAATTGTCACTGGCAAAATATCTGATGATCTGCGCACAGGAAGACAACCCTGAACTTAGTGTAAATGATGAAAAAGCGTTTTTCATTCATATACTTGAACGAATCGATTTTTCATCTGATCTTCATTTTTTTACAAAAACCACCATGGATACCCTTGATTATTCCACCCCAAATATTAACCATGGCTCAAAACTGGTGATGGCAGCTACAGGTGACAAAAAACGCCATTTGAAAAAAGAATTACCTTCCAATTTTTCTTTGCCGGAAACATTCAAGCATGCAAAAATTATTCTACCTGGCATTGTGGTGATAGAAGGCCCTGAGTTTAAAACATATCCTAAGGGAAGAATACAGATCAATGGGCTGAAAAAATATTTGCAGACCCAGGCCGGCCTGGACAGCCTGCCCTTGTTTATCGTTGTCGACAATGTCGATTTCGCAGCAAAGTCGTTTTCAAATTTTTTATGGGTGACTTTTTTAAGATCAAATCCTTCCCACGATATTTATGGGATAAATGAAAAAACCTGTTTTAAACACTGGGGATGCAGCCCCCCTTTAATTATAGATGCCAGGATAAAACCTTTTCATTCTGATCCATTGGTGCCTGATAAAAAAATTATAGAAAAAGTTAATGAATTGGGAAAAAGGGGGGGGCCGCTTTACGGTATTATATAGCAGGAATAATGATTATAATTACTACCCATAAAGAATCGGATTTTGATGCATTGGCATCCCTGGTTGCAGCAAGCCTGTTGTATCCTGATGCCATACCTGTTTTACCTCTGTCGATTAATGCAAACCTGAGAGCCTTTTTAGCCATTCACAAAGATTTGTTTAAACTCTGTTCTCCCGGCGATATTATTCTTGAGCATGTAAAAACCCTTGTGGTTGTGGATACTCATTCCTGGAATCGCCTGGAAGGCATGAAGCCTTTAAAAGACAGACAGGACCTTGAAATTATTGTCTGGGACCATCATTTACAAGGAGATATTGAAACCCATCAAAAAAATATCAAAGAAACCGGGGCTGCCGTCACCCTGCTGGTTCAAGAGATTGAAAAGCAAAAAAAACTGATCACCCCGATTCAGGCCACGCTTTTTTTAATGGGATTATATGAAGATACGGGCAACCTGACATTTGCCTCCACCCTGCCTGAGGATGCTTATGCTGCCGGATTTCTTCTTGACAGAAAGGCCGATCTGCAGATTCTTTCTAACTTTTTACGACAAGCTTATGGGAAAAAACAAAAAGAGATTCTTTTTCAAATGATACAGGAAGCACAACGAAAAGAGATCAACGGATTTTCCATCAGTATTGCCAAAATGAAAATCCAGGGACGAATCGATAACCTTGCAATGGTTCTTGAAATGTATCGAAAAATTGTCAATGTGGATGCTGCCTTTGGAATTTTCAAGGATGTTAAAAAAAATAAATGCATTGTCATCGGCAGAAGCAATATAGATGACATTAATATTGGTTCGTTAATGAAAACCATAGGGGGTGGTGGACACCCGGGAGCTGGTTCCGCGCTTTTGAAACAAGTCAATCCGGATACCATTGAAGAAATGCTGGTTGAACTCATTTCCGGAAATCAACACTCTTCAGTTTTATTATCAGATATCATGTCCCATCCTGTGGTTATCGTTAATGAGGATACAACAATTGAAGTCGCAGCC
Organism: Desulfobacula sp.; assembly: GCA_029940245.1. GTDB lineage: Bacteria > Desulfobacterota > Desulfobacteria > Desulfobacterales > Desulfobacteraceae > Desulfobacula. The sequence goes on along the minus strand of JAOZRF010000352.1, from coordinate 1,742 downwards.
ATGATGTTAAGAAACCTGGGCTGTAGCGGCATGCCCGTTGTGGATCAAAATGGACATATCACTGGTGTAATTTCCCGACGTGATTTTAAGAAACTTCGAAAATCAAAACACATGCAATCGCCTGTAAAAGCCTATATGAGCCGGAATGTTATCACCATCTCCCATGACAAAAGTATAATGGAAGTAGTAAAGCTTATGATAAAACATGATGTCGGACGAATCCCGGTCATTAAAGCGGATGAAATTGTGGGAATCATTACCCGGTCTGACACAATGACCTATTTTTATGATCTTTTGCCGGATTAAAGAAGGGGTTGTTATAAATTAAGAATTTTTTTTGCTTTAACAGCAAGTTTTTCCCGAAATATTTTTGAGTTGTGCCGGATATCCACGGGAAATTGTTTTTCAATAAAAACGTGATGGATATTTGCTGTTAAAGGGTTTAATTCTGCAAGGACAAGAAGCTCATGGATAAAAGCTTTTTTATCTTTTATGGTTGAATATGGTTCGACAAATATGACCGGGGTCTGCATGTTTCTCGGGCCTGCACCGACAAGAGCACTTCTGAAAACTTTTTCATGGTTATTAAAAATAGATTCAACGGGAATGGTAAAAAGTGTTTCGTCTAAAGTAATAACCCGATGGCTTTTTCTTCCGCAGAACCATATTCTTCCCTTTGAATCCATCCATCCAAGATCGCCCATCCTATGCCAGACTTTGCCGTCCGGGTCAGGAATTTTGGCCAAAAGGTCTGCTTCCCTGTTATCAAAATAATGTTGGGTCACAAGGTCTGCTTTTACGACTATTTCGCCCACCTGGTTTTCATGAACCTTGAGTTTTTCATGAAGCTGGGTAATGGGATCATCACTGATTTTAATCAATTTGACCCGGGTATCGCAGATGGGTCTGCCGATACAATAACCATATCCCTGTTCAGAAAGTATTTTGGTTTCAGTAAGGATTTCATTGGACCCGATGGAGATCACGGGAACTGCCTCGGTTGCACCATAGGGAGTATGGATCTGGGCGTGATCAGACAGCATTCTTGAAAATAGTTCTATGTTGGCAGGGGTCACAGGTGCGCCTGCAGATACAACACGCCTTAACGACGGCAGTTTGATATTGTTCTGTTTACCAAATAAACCCACGCGGTTTAACAACGCTGGTGAGGCAAACATATTGGTGACCCCATGATTTTCAATGGCTTCAATAATTTTTTCAGGATTTGCCCGGGCTGGCTTGGTCGGATCCATATCCGGTATGACGGCGGTCATACCAAGGATGGGATCAAAAAGTGCAAACAATGGAAAAGTTGGCAGATCAATCTCATCAGAATCAATGTGAAAATGTTCCTGGATCTGTTTTATCTGGGCTTTAAAATTACCATGGGTATATACCACCCCCTTGGCAGGACCCGTTGACCCTGTAGTAAACACAATGGCAGCGGTTTCATCACTTGTGGTAAGGGCTTTTGGATACAGGTCATTTGTGTGTATCATGAGTTGATCAAGGGTATATCCCCCCCAGAACCATCTTTTCCCCACAGTAACCCAGTGTTTTACTGATTTAAAAAACCCGGGTTTCAGTTTCCTTAAAATATGGGCTTTTTCAATACCGATAAAGGCTTTGGGCTTACCCTGTTCCAGACATTGAAGCATCCTTTCAATTCCCATGCCAGGATCCACCACAACGGGCACAGCCCCTACCTTAAACATGGCAAATATGGTAATAAAAAATTCCAT
>JAOZRF010000351.1 GCA_029940245.1 Desulfobacula sp. | reverse complement strand
GCATTTTTGATATAGATTTATTGATAAAAATACAATAAAACAAGCCTGACCCCGTTTGCAAGAACTTAAGACCGAAAGCTGAGTTATTGATTTAATTGAATTAATCCTTAACCATAAAAGAGATGAGAAATGAGAATTGTAAGCCGGCCTGATTTTGATGGAATTGTATGCGCGGTACTGCTTTACCGGGCGCAAAATATTGACGCGGATATAAAATGGGTTGAACCCAATGAGATCCAAAAGGGAAAAGTTGATATTTTAAAGGGTGATATCATGGCAAATCTTCCCTATTCACCCGATTGCAGTCTTTGGTTTGACCATCATATCTCCAATAAACCCAGGGGTAATTTTCAAGGCGCATTTGACATAGCTCCTTCAGCTGCCCGGGTTATTTACGACTATTATAAAAAAAAGGGCTTGCTTGACAACCAATATGATGAACTGGTCTTTAATACAGATATCATCGACGCTGCCGATTTAAATCAGGATCAGGTACAACATCCTGAAAACTACCCTTATATTCTTTTATCCATGACCATAAAAAATAAGGATTATAAAGACCTGCCCTATTGGAACAAGCTGGTTGATCTCTTAAAGGAGACGGACATTGACCATATTCTTGAGGATTCGGAAATAAAAAGCCGTTGTGACAGGGTTATTGAAGAAAATATTGCATATAAAAAACATTTAATTGAGCACACAAAAATACATCATAACATATCCATTGCCGATTTCAGGAATCTTGACAGTGTACCCGATGGCAACCGCTTTTTAATCTATTCACTTTTCCCGGAATGCAACACCAGTATCAAGCTCAGATTTGACGGTCCTGAAAAAGAACATGTTTTGCTCAGCGTCGGTCATAATATTTTTAACAAGAGCTCTTTTGTCAATATCGGCAATCTTCTGGCCAGGTTTGGCGGGGGCGGCCATGCCGGGGCCGGGGGCTGCACCCTGGAAGCCGGTTCAGCGGATACTGCCATTCAAAAAATCCTTGAAAGTTTGGTTCAAAACAAAAAAGAAATTTAAATTGCAATTGTTTCTTGCCAAAACCATTCAGGAAATATAAAAATTCATTCATGAAAACAGAAAAAATAATTGATCATATTGTCCAATGGCTTTCTGCTTATCTTGGCAAATCCTGTTTAACGGGTTTTGTCATTGGCGTTTCAGGCGGCATTGATTCTGCTGTTACATCATGCCTTTGTGCCGGAACGGGAAAACCTGTCCTTGCGATTAATATGCCTATTTACCAGGCCTGCGACCAGGTATCCAGATCCTTGGCCCATATTGAATGGCTTAAAAAAAAATTTGATAATGTAAAAGGTTCGGAAGTTGAGCTGTCACCTGTTTTTGATCAAATTAAAAACAGCTTTCCCCATTATATTCAAGACGGCCTGACCATGGCTAACACGCGTTCCAGGCTTCGCATGCTCACCTTGTACGCGTTTGCTTCCAGCCATAGGATGCTTGTGGCAGGAACAGGCAATAAAGTTGAAGATTTCGGAGTTGGTTTTTATACCAAGTATGGGGATGGCGGCGTGGATATTTCCCCCATTGCCGATCTTATGAAAACACAAATCTATGCCCTGGGAAAAGAATTGGGCATTATACCAGAAATTCTGAAGGCAGCGCCGACAGATGGCTTGTGGGAAGACAACCGAACTGATGAAAGCCAGATTGGTGCAAGCTATGCAGAACTGGAATGGGCCATGCACTATCTTGATACCGGCCAGAAAAGCCCTTTGAATGAAAGACAAAAAAATATCGTTTCCATTTATAAAAAATTTCATATTGCAAACAGGCATAAAATGGAATCCATACCTGTCTGCCGCATTCCTGAAGGGTTAAAATAATGGTTCAACTTTCAAACTTAAGTCCATTGAAACCTTCATTGACATCATTGATGTGGAAATGGGCAAAGACGTCGAGTATTTGACGGTAGGCAAAACACCCCTTGAAAGGGTGCATAAATTGCTGTCAAAGCTTGATTCCATAAGGGTAAGCAAAGATAGAGGGCCCTGGTTTCCAAGGAGGTGGATGACCAGTTCCACAAATATGTAGAACAGGTAGAGTCAATTTTCAAAAACCAGCCAAACCCCTTGAGTTGGAGGTCTTTCCTCATACATGACCTGGTTTTATTAACCGACATTCTCTTAATCGTTCAAGAAGCCTCTGTAAAACACGACCTGAATAAGGCCAAGATATAAAAAGCATATCTGGACAAAAGCCCTGGGCATTATCAGGCGAACCTTGATTATGGGAAAATCAATAATAATATTTACCTTGGGTTGGGAAATTAGTAAGCTATGTTTGTATTAAAATTAAAAAAACAGGATTTGTATAATGGATATTGCATTAAATTTAGGATAAAAAGATGTCTTGTGAACAAAATAAACCCCGCGATATTTTAAAGCTTAGAAAAGATGCCGGAGATATTTTTAATTCCGGTCTTTTATCGGCAGATCCTGCCTTTGCAATAAACAGCCACCTTAAGATCCATGAAAACAGGCTCATGGTGAAAGATACCACATTTGATCTTGCTCAATTTGAAGAAATTATTGTAATCGGTGCGGGCAAGGCTTGCGCTGCCATGGCAAAAGAACTTGAAAATATTCTGGGTTCAAGCATAACCAGGGGAAGCATCATAGTAAAATATGATCACACGGCAAGCCTTAAAACCATTGAACTTATAGAGGCAGGCCACCCCATTCCCGATGAAAACGGCCGAATCGGGGCTGAAAAGCTTTTTGAAATGGCCAAAAATGCCCATGAAAAAACTCTGGTTTTCTGTCTTATTTCAGGGGGCGGGTCTGCGCTATCCCCTTTGCCCTGTGATGGCATATCCCTGGCTGAAAAGCAGGAGACAACAAAAATCCTTCTTTCCTGTGGGGCCAGGATTCATGAAATAAATACAATCAGAAAACATCTATCCCTTATCAAGGGCGGCGGGCTTGTCAGGGCTGCTTATCCTGCAACCATAATTTCTTTGATCCTGTCCGATGTTGTGGGTGATGATCTCGATATAATCGCTTCAGGACTCACCGTTCCCGACACTGGCACATTTGAAGAGTGTAGAGATATCATAACATCCTATGACATTGCCTCAAAACTGCCCAAAAATGTTCTGGATCATATTAAGAAAGGGTGTGCAGGTGAACTCCCTGAAACGCCTAAGCCTGATGAACCCTGTTTTAATAAGGTCAAAAATCTGATCATCGGGAATAATTTTAACTGCCTTGTCAAGGCAAAGGAAAAAGCCCAGTCTCTGGGATATAACACAATAATATTGTCTTCTTTGATTGAGGGAGAGACAAAAGATATTGCAAAGATGCATGCTGCCATAGCAAGGGAGATTGTCAAAACAGGCAATCCCATACCACTGCCCGGATGCATTATTTCAGGAGGGGAAACAATAGTAACCATGGATGATCATGGCCTTGGCGGGCGGAACCAGGAGTTTGTACTGGCATCTGCCATTGAGATTAAAGGAGAAAACAATATTGTTGTTCTTTCTGCCGGCACAGACGGAACAGACGGCCCAACAGATGCAGCAGGTGCAATTGCTGACGGCAATACCTTTGATAAAGCCCGGGATCTTGGAATATCTGCAAAAAATTTTTTAAAGGCCCATGATTCATACCATTTTTTTGACAAACTGGATGATCTCATCATCACGGGCCCGACCAATACAAATGTCATGGATCTAAGATTATTTCTTATAAAATAATCTTAGATCAAAACCAAGTATCTGAAATTATCGGAAACGCAAATATTTGCAATATCGATA
>JAOZRF010000016.1:13090-14138 GCA_029940245.1 Desulfobacula sp. | reverse complement strand
AAGTCAAGATCGTGCTTGTATTGAATGACATCCTTTGTGCCGCCAAACTGTCCCTGGGGTACAGGACCGCGGGCCTGACTGGCGTTCCCGTTAAATCCAATCGCCACAATATCCTCATAAGGAATGGCGTGGGACAGGGCTTTTCTAACCTTTAAATTATCCAAAGGGGGTCGGGTGGTATTAAAAAATGCCATATAATTTTGATAACTGGGCCCATACAGTACTTTTGTTGTTTTGCCATTTTTAACGGACGCATAGCTGTCCAGGGGGATCCTGCCAACCAGCATTGCCTGGCCCGCCTGGAGCATTTGAAGCTGGGTCAATGGCTCCTTGGTGTATTTAACCAGAATATTTTCAACATGTTTTCCTTCCCATCCACCCCAATAATCACTAAACTTTGTCAGCATCCAGGATTCCCCATTTTTATAATTTGTCAGGGTATAGGGTCCAGTACCGGCATCATTTCCATCATTAAACCATGCCGCATCCCTGTCGCCGATTTTTGGGCTGAAGATATAAGATGCATAAGCAGAAGCTGCAATTTGGGGCAGGGGTACAGGCTTTTTCAGAACGAGTGTTACCGTATAATCGTCGATAATCTGAATTTCTTTTAAATCAGCCCAGATAAAGGCAGCCCCTTTGCCGATTTTCATGGTTCTTTCGATGGAGAATTTTACAGCCTCTGATGTAAAATCAGTGCCATCATGAAACTTAACCCCTTTTCTCAAGGTAAAAGTATATTCCAGGCCATCTTTTGAAGCAGTGTAACCTGTAGCAAGAACAAAGCTGAAAAGTTCTCTGCTACCAGGAAGATTCACTTTAATTAAGGTTTCGTAGAGATTTGCCATATAACCCAGTTCTGTGGAATAGGAAACGCTGGGGTCAAGGGAATTAATGCCGTATGGTGATGCAAATACCATATTTTTTTCTGCTGCCCATGAACCTGTGGCCAGCAAAACTACCATTGATGCTAATAAAACGATTTTAAAAAAGCGATGAATCATTTTTACCTCCATGTCAATTTGGTTGTTAATAATTATGGGCCAGT
>JAOZRF010000016.1:0-13080 GCA_029940245.1 Desulfobacula sp. | reverse complement strand
GTTATTTCCAGTTAATGCAGCAATGGGTATCCCTGATAAAATCAGCAACAGCACCTGCGTTTCCCTGCTCAATCAAATCAATCAATTTAAAATGCTCCTTGTAATTGAGTTCACGCACTTTTTCCATCCACTCGCCCTTTGCCCCGAAGTCAAATAACCGCTGACGCAAAATACTGAGTTGATCAAGAAGAAGGGTATTGTCTGAAAGTGCCAGGTAAACATTATGGAAATCAGTATTTAATTCAAAATAGCGATTATATTCATTCGTTGTATTGGTTTTGTACATATCCTCATTGATCAGTTTCATTTGAGAGATATGGTCTTTGGTGATCCGGTTGAATACGGAAAGAATGGCTCTTGAATCCAGGGCTCCCAAAATCTCATAAATATCATGCAAATCTTTTTCAGATAATTCATTGATTTGAATCCCTCGCTGGGGCAAAAAGGTTACAAAGCCCTCAACCTGGAGTTGTAAAAGAGCATCCCGTAAAGGTGTCCTGTTAATGCCCAACTGCTGGGATAATTGGTTAATGGTAACAAACATGCCCGGCTTCAAATTTTGCTTTCTTAGCTCTTCTCGAAGATGTTCATAAACCTGGGTTCTTAAAAGGTAAAAGTTTGATTGAAAAGACATCTTCATGAATTATCCCTTTATTCTCTAAATTTAAAATCTTATCGCTTCAGATAAAATCATTAGGTCTTCTTTTTTTACGACTAATATATTAATATACTAATGTATCTGTCAACATGATTTTTTATTTTTTTAAATCAAATTGCTTTTATGACGTTTCTTTTGATATTAAACAGCTATGAAACCAGAAAAAACATATCAACTTGCCTTTTCCAGCTGCCCCAATGATACCTTTATTTTCAAGGCCATTGCCAGGCAGTTGATAGACCTTAATGGATATTGTTTTGACATTGTGTTAGAAGACGTGGAAACCCTTAACCGGAAAGCTGCCAAAGGTTTCTATGATATTACAAAACTTTCTTTTGCAGCCCTTGGCAGCCTTGGGGATAAATATGCCCTGTTAAGAACGGGATCGGCATTGGGTGTGGGTTGCGGGCCGCTGATCATATCTCTTCCAGGGCGATCCCTGGATGATAAAAGGGATGACAAAACAAACCCTGTAATCGCTGTACCAGGCTTGGGAACCACGGCATTTCATCTTTTCAGTTTCTATATGGATGATCTGTTTGCCAGTATAAACGCAACTATTCTTCCCATGCCATTTGAACGAATAATGCCGGCTGTGATTACAAAAAAGGCTGATTTTGGTGTGATTATCCATGAGGGACGATTTGTATATAAAACCATGGGACTTGAATTAAAAGCGGATCTGGGACTTTGGTGGGAAGACAAAACATCTTTGCCCATTCCATTGGGTTGTATTGCCATTAAACGCGATATTGATCCTGCCATTGCCTGTGACATCCAGAACCTTATCAGAAAAAGTATTGACCATGCTTTTTTAAACCCAGACATGGCCTTTGATTATATTCAGACCCATGCCCAGGCGCTGGATGAAAATATCATCCAACAGCATATCAAGCTTTATGTAAATAATTTTTCAAAAAATATTGGGAAAGAAGGGGAAACTGCCATCACCACATTCTTTGAAAAAGCATGGGATTCAGGATTGATCAAAAAATTCGGCCAGTCTCTGTTTGCCTGCTGACATTATGGACAAAACACTAATGAAAAAGGATTTTTTCAATACCATTACCAGAACCATCTTTGATTTTAATATGCTTGAAAATAAAGATGCGATTCTGGTGGCAGTATCCGGGGGCCCTGATTCTATTGCCCTGGTATTGTCCCTGTTGGGCCTTAAAAAAAAGTACGGCATAACCATGGCCATTGCCCACTTGAACCATATGCTCCGGAAAAAAGAATCCCTAAGGGATGAAGCCTTTGTAAAAGAGCTTGCAGATAAACTTGACCTGCCCTTTTTTAATGAACAAAAAGATGTAACGGCTTATGCCGGAAAGTATGGGCTATCCATTGAAGAAGCCGGCCGAAAGGTCAGGTACCATTTTTTTAACCAGGTTGCCGGAAACCATGGATACACAAAAATTGCCACGGGCCACAACAAAGACGACAATATAGAACTGGTATTGATGAACCTGTTAAGAGGGACAGGCCCCAAAGGACTTTGCGGCATCCCGCCCATCAGGAACGGCCTGTATATCAGGCCCTTGATCCGGGTGTCTAAATCCAGGATACTTGATTTTTTAAAAACTGAAAATCAGGCCTATGTTACTGATTCTTCAAACACGGATATGGCGTATTTAAGAAATAAAATAAGGCTCAAACTGATTCCCCATCTTAAGGCAGAATACAATCCGGAAATTACCCATGCCCTGGACAGGCTGAGCCATATATTAAAACAGGAAGAGGAGTTCTGGGAAATTGAAACCCAAAAAATCTTTCACTGCTGTTTGATCAGATCAGAGACATCCTGTCTTGTGCTTTCAAAACCTGAAATGGCGAAACTCCACCCGGCTCTTTTAAATCGGGTATTCAGAAAGGCAATTTTGAAGATCAAAAAAGATTTAAAGCGCATCTCCCATGCCCATATAAATGATATAATAGAATTTTGTTTTAACCCTTCTTCCGGCATCAGCCTGGATCTGCCCGGCCAAATCAGGTTCTACAAAAACAAGGACTTTATTACGATTAAAAAAGAAGCGGTTCCTTTAAGGGAAATCGGAAAAAAAGAAAAAAAACAAAAACAATTGTTACAGAGAAAACAAGACAAAGAAAGCTAAACTTTTTCTTGTATATTCAGATTTTATGTTTATATATTAATAAGTTTTTAAGAAAAAAACCATTATAATTTAAAAATCTGGTATCATAAGAAAAGGAACCAATCGAAATTATGAATTAATTATGATTGGTTTTATAAAAAAAGAAAGGAAAAACCTTGAATCAATTTTATAAAAATATTTCCCTGTGGCTGGTAATCGTACTGATGATGATCATGCTATACAATATATTCAATCAGCAACAGGTAGGACTGGTGGAGGTCGGATATTCAGAATTTCTTGGAATGGTTGAAGACGGACGTATTCAGACTGTCGTGATCCAGGGTCAGGATTTATATCTAACGGACAAAAGCGGTGCCAAGTATAAAAGCTTTGCACCGGAAGATGGTGATTTGATCAGTTTTCTACGTTCCAAAGAGGTGACCATACAAGCCAAGCCCCCGTCTGAAAACTCCTGGTTTATGTCCATCCTTGTTTCCTGGCTGCCCATGATTGTCCTCATTGGTGTCTGGATATTTTTCATGCGCCAGATGCAGGGAGGTGCCGGTGGAGGGAAAGCCATGTCTTTCGGAAAAAGCCGTGCAAGGCTGTTGGATGACAAAAAAGAAAAAGTCACCTTTGCCAATGTCCAGGGAATTGATGAAGCCAAAGAAGAATTGACCGAGGTAGTGGATTTTTTAAAAAATCCTGCCAAATATACGCGGCTTGGCGGACGTATCCCAAAAGGTGTCCTGCTAGTGGGGAATCCCGGAACGGGAAAGACCCTTTTATCAAGAGCTGTTGCCGGTGAGGCCGGAGTACCTTTTTTTACCATCAGCGGGTCTGATTTTGTTGAAATGTTTGTGGGTGTCGGTGCTTCAAGGGTAAGGGATCTTTTTGCCCAGGGCAAAAAAAACGCACCCTGTATTATATTTATAGATGAGATTGATGCTGTGGGAAGGCAGAGGGGTGCAGGATTGGGTGGAGGACATGATGAAAGAGAACAGACCTTGAACCAGCTTCTTGTTGAAATGGACGGTTTTGAATCCAATGAAGGCGTTATCCTCATGGCTGCCACCAACCGGGCTGATGTTCTTGATCCTGCCCTGCTTCGCCCTGGACGGTTTGACCGCCAGGTCGTGGTGGATATGCCTGATATTAAAGGCCGGGAAGGCATTTTAAAGGTTCACATGAAAAAAACGCCCCTGGCCAATGATGTGGATCCTGTAATACTGGCAAAAGGAACTCCCGGATTTACCGGTGCTGACCTTGAAAACCTTGTGAATGAAGCAGCACTTCTGGCTGCCAAGCGGGACCATGAAAAACTGAGCATGAAAGATTTTGAAGACTCAAAAGACAAAGTTTATATGGGTCTTGAAAGAAAATCCAAGGTAATAAAGGAAGAAGAAAAGAAAACAACGGCTTATCATGAAGGCGGTCATGCCCTTGTGGCAAGATTCCTGCCATATACGGATACTGTCAATAAGATTACCATTATTCCCAGAGGAAGGGCTGCCGGGGTCACCTGGTTTCTTCCCGAGGAAGGGGATTTCAAATATAAGGACCAGCTTGAAAATGAGCTTGCCATTGCCTTTGGAGGCCGGGTGGCTGAAGAAATAATTTTTAAAAGAATCAGCACAGGTGCATCCAATGATATCAAACAGGCTACCAAGCTTGCCGGCAAAATGGTCAGGTCCTTTGGAATGAGCGATAACCTGGCACTGCTTTCCTATGAGGACCATGATGAAAATATTTTCATCGGCCGGGAAATGACCCAGGCCAAAGGCTATTCTGAAGAAACCGCCAGAAAAATTGATGCTGAAATCGCCTTGATCATTGACCGGGCATACAAGGCTGCAAATAAGGTTCTTAAAAAAAATATCGATATTCTTCACGCATTAACAGCTCTGCTCATTGAAAAAGAAACAGTTATGGGATCAGAACTGGATGACCTGATAGCATCCATGCGGCCTGATTTTGATTTTTTCGGCAAACAAAATCTAAACACAAATACTGATACTGATACTCAGGCTTCTGATTCAGACGAAACAAAGGTATAGGAATGTGAATAGATAAACATTATGCTGTCATTTACACTTGAATTTAACCGGTTCTGCCTGGAATTAGGCCATAAAACCTGCATTATGGGAATTTTAAATACCACCCCGGATTCTTTTTCCGATGGCGGAAAGTTCAATACCTTTGAAACCGCGATTGCACAGGGAATCAAACTGGTTAAAGACGGGGCGCATATTCTGGATATTGGTGGAGAATCATCAAGGCCCTTTTCAAAATCCGTGTCGGAACAGGAAGAACTTGACCGGGTGATACCCGTCATTGAAACCCTTTCCAGACAAATCGACATCCCCATTTCCATTGATACCGTAAAATCAGGTGTTGCCAAGGCAGCACTTGATGCCGGGGCCAGTATGATAAATGACATAACGGCTTTTGAAAAAGATCCTGCCATGGCTGACCTTGCAGCGCAATGGGAAGTGCCCGTGGTGCTGATGCACATGAGAGGAACTCCTGAGACCATGCAGGTGAACCCGGATTATGAAGATTTAATGTTTGAAATCACAGGTTACCTGGAATCAAGGGCTGAATATGCCATAAAAAAAGGCATAAAAAAGACCAATATTATTCTTGATCCTGGAATCGGTTTTGGTAAAACGATTGAACATAACCTGGTACTCATCAACCATCTTGAAAAAATTGCTGCGCTTTGTTACCCTGTTCTCCTAGGCCCGTCGCGAAAGTCTTTTATTCAGAATATCCTGAGCAAAAAAGAGAATACCCAGATAGGAGCGGATCATATAAAGACAGAATATGGAAGTTTAGCGGCTGTTGCAGCCTCTATTCTGAATGGTGCCCACATTGTCAGGGTCCATGATATTGAACGACTCAAATCTTTTACCCATATCATTGATTCAATCAGGAATGCATAAAATTAAGCGTTATTGCAATATCTTAAGTCTTTTTTTCATTCTTTTTTGTTTTCCCGGCTGTACCATAGAACCGGTTGAGACAGACCTTCTGCTTCCTGTGGACTTTTCCAATGTACCAAAAAATATGGTCCTTACAAATTTTAATACTGATAAAATAGAAATCAGAATACAGGCTCATCCGGACTTGATTGAACTGATCAACAAAAAAAATATCCACTATCCCGTGGATCTCTATACTGACCTTGAATTCGATCCTGCCGGCGATTCTGATTCCATTGAACCGGGTTCATACTTTATCCCGGTGGAGGGAAAACGAATCCCCATAAACCGGGGCATCAAAATTTTGAGCATTAACCCTTCCTATCTCAGCGTTAAGCTGGAAAAAAAAGTGAGCAAAACCTTTAAAATAACGGTACCCTATATTGGAATGCCTGCCAAGGGACATATTGCCCTGGATGCTGCTACAGAGCCTTCCAGTATGAAGTTGATCGGTGCTGCCTCTTTGATTCAATCCATCAAAGAATTAAAGACAAAACCAATTGATATCACAAATGTCAACGAAAGTTTCAAAAAAAAAATTCCTCTGGATCTGGAAAACCCCTCTATCATTTCATCTTCAGACCCTATTATCATTGTAAGTGTTCAGATTCAGCAGCAGCGGATTTCAAAAACAATTAAAAATATTCCTATCCAGATATGGAATTCCACATTAAAGGTCACTATTGAACCTTCAACAATAACCATCAAAATTAAAGGCCCGTTTGAAACATTAAACAATAAAAAAATTACAGATCAAATCTATTCATTTATTGACCTGAAAGGCCTTGCACCGGGTGTATATGCCAGGCATGCCTATATTAATATACCATGGGACCTGATGATGACAAATGCTGTACCACAAGTGTTTACGATAAAAATAGAATAAAGGAGAATTTTATGCTTCTTGTGATTGACGTGGGAAACACAAATACCGTTATTGGAATCTATGACAAAGATATTCTTAAACATGACTGGAGAATCAGGACAATTAGAAACTCAACTGCTGATGAATTTAATGTTCTTGCCACGGCACTTTTCTCATATAAAGGAGTCAATCCTGAAGATATTAAAAAGGCTGTTATTTCATCCGTTGTTCCTTCATCCGTTCCGATCCTGAATGCATTCTGTGAAAAATATCTGGGCTTAACACCCCTGTGGATAAACCCGGCATCTGTTAAAAAACTGATGCCCATCCTCTATAATAACCCCAATGAAGTTGGTGCTGACAGGATCGTTAATGCTGTGGCAGCTTACCAAAAGTATAAAACCGCTCTCATTATTATCGATTTTGGAACTGCCACCACTTTTGATGTTATCTCTGAAAAAGGTGAATATCTGGGCGGGGCTATTGTGCCGGGTATCATGATTTCTGCAGATGCACTCTTCCAAAAAGCCTCTAAACTGGCCAGGGTGGAAATATTCCAGGCACCTGAAAAGGTAATCGGTAAAGATACCATTGAAAGCATTAAGTCCGGCATTATTTATGGAACCGCCGCCATGGTGGACGGGATGATCGAGAAGATGATAAAAGAGATGGGTGCTTCACCCCGAGTCATTGCCACGGGCGGCCTTGCGCCACTGATATTCAAGATTTCCAACACCATTGAAAAAGTAGAGCCATCCTTGACCCTTGAAGGATTAAGACTCATATATAACCAAATTTGAACCGATTAATCCATTCACTGGGCCCTGAAATAAAAAAGACCCTTATTCTGTCTCTTCCCATTGTTGTGGGCCAGCTTGGACAAATGCTCATGTCAGTGGTGGATAATATCATGGTGGGTAAATTGGGTGCCCAGGCGCTTGCAGCCGCATCCATAGCCAATTCACTCTTTATGCTGGTCATGGTTATTGGATTTGGGTTGACCGTGGCAGTTACTCCTTTAACTGCCATTGCCTATGGTGCAGGCAGAGACGAAGAATGCGGCATTGTATTAAGACAGGGGATTTTATTAAATCTTTTTTTTGGTATTGTACTCTGCGCCATCACACTTTTTTTGTCAGAATGTATTCAATTTCTCAATCAGCCCCGTGAGATTGTGGGACCGGCATCCCTTTACATGAAAGTATTGGGATTTTCCATGCTGCCCTTAATGCTGTTTCAAAGCTTTCGACAATTTGCCGAAGGGGTCAGCTTTTTAAAACCAGCCATGATCATTACGCTTCTTGCCAATCTGGTTAATATTCTGGCAAACTGGATATTTATTTATGGAAATCTTGGGGTCGCCCCTTTTGGTCTTACAGGTGCAGGTATTGCCACGATCAGTTCCCGGACATTTATGGCCCTAGCACTCATGGTTATCATCAGAAAATCTTCAAAAATGCAACGCTTTGATCCCACCCTGAATTACAGAAAGATTGATTTGCCCATGATGCGCCGCCTTCTTGCCATCGGCATTCCAGCAGGATTTCAGTATTTTTTTGAAGTCAGTGCCTTTGCCGCCTCAGCGATCATGATCGGCTGGATGGGAACCATTGCACTTGCTGCCCACCAGATTGCATTAAACCTTTCATCTATTTCATTTATGGTTGCCATGGGAATCTCTTCTGCTGCAACCATCCGGGTCAGCACTGCCGTCGGGAAAAAAGATATCCAGGGGACACGGCTTGCCGGATTTTCCGCTGCAATTCTGTGTGCCTTATTTATGGCATCGGCCGGAATGATCTTTATCCTTTTCAGGTTCTTTTTACCAACCCTTTATGTTTCTGAAAAAGAGGTCATTGATATCAGTGCCACGTTGCTGGTGATTGTTGCAGTCTTCCAGATATCAGACGGCATCCAGTCAATCGGATTGGGAATATTAAGGGGAATCACGGACATGAAAATTCCTACCCTGATCACCCTTGCCGCTTACTGGCTGATAGGACTTCCTTCAGGGTATTTTATGGCATTCAACCTGGACATGGGCATTTATGGTGTATGGTATGGGCTGCTCATAAGTCTTACTGCATCTGCTCTTTTTATGATGATTCGATTCAATTCAAAAAGTCAAAAAGCAATATTGATCCATTAGCCCGGCACTATTTTATCTGGATCAGACGGGTCTCTATATTCACAGATTTTTTAATCTGTTTTTCTTTCAACATCATCTCTTCGGTCTGTTTCCAGGCAGCAATATCAATGGTACCGATTTTAATGGATACAGATGGTTTGATAAGGCTCCTTGTGACAGAAAGCTGGTTTTTTCGGATCGCATCATTGGTCCCCTTGTCCAGTTTTTTAATCGCTTCCAGGGTTTCTGCTTCTTTTGCCGGGTCCATGGCATCCTCCCAGCCTTTAAGTAAAGCATTGAGAAACTTTTCAACAAGATCGGGATTGTTTTTCATCATTGCCTCCGAGGTAACCACGGAATTGGCCACAAAATTCACCCCGAAATCTGCCGGATTAAAAAAATAGACACCCTCTCCCTCTCTGGCCAGTTTATCCTTGAGTATAACTCCCTGGGAGTTCCGGTATACGGGCCAGACATCCACTTTCCGCATAAAAAAGGGGGTAAAATCAAACCTGACACCTGTTATGGTGACATCTTTTTTCGTAATTCCCGCTTTTGCAAAAAGGGTGTTCATAATGGTCTCATCATTCCCGCCAAAGGTGATACCGATGTTGCGGCCCTTAAGATCCTGAAGCGTTTTAATTTCAGGCTGATCAGTCCTGTATATCCATTGCATGGGATTCACCTGGAAAAGCTGGGCAATAACAAAAATTTTTGCACCCTTATCAAGGGCACGGATGACTTGATCAGCAGATGCCACACCAAAAGCAGCATACCCGAGTTCCAGTTCATTAATGGCATTTTTTTCAGGGCTTCCCTCCTTGACTGTGACGTCCAGACCAACATCCCGGAAAAACCCTTTGGCATCAGCATAAATATCCCCTGCAACACTGGTATTAAAAAGCCATTTAAGTCTGTAGTTGAACTTAATTCCCCGGGCATAAGATGGTGTTGCGCACACCAGAACCAATAAAAATAAGAGGAATAAAATAAAAAATTTTTTCATAAGACTACTCCTTCCTTTGAAATAGACCATTTATTTTTAATCTGCTCGCCCATAGTTTCCAAAATTCCCTGGTATATGGATATAATGATACCGATCATAAACAACGCCACCAGAATTTTGGCAATATCGCTTTGATAAAGAGCAATCCTGATGCTATACCCGATCCCGGCATTGGCTGCAATGAATTCGCCCACAATGGTTCCTGCCATGGCAAGGGTTGCACTGCCCGATATCACCGTTGTCAGCTTGCTCAGATTTTCAAATGCCCTTATTTTAACCTCAAGCTGCCATCGCATTCTGCCTGTGACAATATAAAAATGTTCAATATCTTCCACAGGAGTTGCCATGATACCCAATATCGATAAAAGAAGAGGGAAATAACAGATCATGGAGGCAATCAAAAGCCTTGGAATAAATCCATCCCCCAGAAGGATGAAAATAATAGGGGCCAGGGCAACAATGGGATATGCCTGTATATTATATGCCGTTACCTTAATAAAAGAACCGATCCAGGAAGATTTCCGACCGCTAATGCCAACGGTAAATGCCAATACAATGGAAAGAGCCTGCCCCAGGACTGCAATGGACAAGGTATTTATCACATCAAAAACATATTCTTCAGCAACCTGGCCTGCTGTTTCAGCCACAAGAAAAATCCCGGGTATCACATAATCAGACAGGGATAACCCCATCTTGATCATCCATAAAAAAGCAATGGCAACCATATATACGATCAAAAACTGGTAAATCCGTCTAAAAAGCATTCATAATCTCCAGCATGGTAATATCCAGTTGTTTTTTGTCCAGAAGATACCCTTTTTTGCAATCCTGCCCCTTTATAACAAAACTGTTTTTATTTTCCAAAGATTTCCTGAAAACCAGTATCTGGCTGCAGAATTTTGATACCTCCATAAGATTGTGGGAAATATATAAAAACATCTTATCGCTGAACAATTCTTTTATGGCAAGAATAATGGTCTCTCTGAGTTTTTCATCCACATTGGCAAGGCTTTCATCCATAATTAAAAGATCAAAATCCTGCAACAGATACCGGATAAGGTTGATGCGATTCTGCTGGCCCATGGAAAGCTGAGAAAATCGAGACCCCAACACATCCTTTAATTCAAAAATCTCTATTAACTGTTCTTTCACCGATTGTTTTTCAGATGATGTCACTTTGTTAAGATGATTCCCCGTACTGGACCACCCGGGCAGCCTTTCCAGGTTATATGAGTAAAGGATGGTATCCATATTCTCGATTGCGATATCTTTTGAACCCCGGAATTTAGAACTGGCAATCATTTTTGCCAGGGATGTTTTCCCGACCCCGGACGGTCCGAACAACGCTTTGAAGCCGGGATTTTTCATGGAAAAGGAAAGATTATTAATAACGGCAGTCGTATTGCCCGGGTATGTAAAATTCAAATTATGACATTCAAGACGCATGCATGACTCCAAGATTTTCTCCGATGAGAATCAATTTACACTTACGGATCTTTTCCTTAAAAATCATATCCTAAATATTTCATGAAAGCTGTTTTCTTGCCCGCAGTTTAGCGTCGATCAGCTCGTTATGACTTAAGCGAAGAAGATTTGCAAGTTTGTGGGCAAAGTGATCCTCATGGGCTTCAAGGTGATCGTCCAACAAGATGATACGCCATACGGATTCCATTATGTCAATTTTTTGCGTTTCGGAAAAATTTTCATTTATAAAATGAGTATAGCGAAAAAGATCCACATAATCTCTGTGTTCTTTATCCCTGTCAGCGAGCAGGGTATCTATTTCCTGCCTGGATATCCCAAAATTTGTCACAAGTGTTGCAACAAGATGTTCTTTTTCTTCTCCGCTGCACTCACCATCTGCATAGGCTGCCTCAAGCAGCAGTACGGTCAACGCTAAATGGGCGTTTAGAATATCCTGGTCCGTAGTCTGGGCTTTGCCATTATCGCTGCCAATAATTTTTTTTATTAAATCAAACATCTTCCTGTGATATCCCTTTTTTATCCTGAACATAGCCAGGGTGTAATTAACAAGTCTTTCCCGCCACTATAAGGCTATAAAAACAACGGGTCAAGATAAGTTTTCTGAAATCACTTTCCCAAGCCTGCAGGCGCCTTCTGCCAGCTCATCCCCATCATAAAAGGCAAAGGAAAGGCGCATGTAATTCTTTAATCCTTTTTTGTGTGAAAAAACCGCTCCCGGATGAAAATCCACATTCTGTTTTTGGGCTTCCTGCCTGAAGGAGTTGGTATCAATATTATTCGGCAGCCTCACCCAGATAAAATATCCGCCCCCTGGAACCTCAAACACGGCCTGATTCGGCAGGTGAATGCGCAATTGATCGCAGAAAATTTTTATCCTTTGACGGTAGACGTTTTTAAGGTGCTGGATATTGGCTTTTAAAAACCCGAGGCAAATGACTGAATTGACAATTTCAGACGTAAATGGGTTGAAACCGCCGCCACTTTCTAAAAGACCGGACTTTGCCATTTTTTTAACTAAATCAACGCCGGCATGCATCCATCCCAGTCTTAAGCCCGGTGCCAGGATCTTTGAAAATGATCCCAGACTGATCAAGGGGCATTTGTCGATCCAGTTTCCCATGGAAGGAGGCGGATCATCCGAATAATTGAGGAGATGGTAGACCTCATCCGCCACCACCAGCAAATCCTTTTGTGCACAGATTTTGACCAGTTCCTGCCGCCGGTTGTAAGACAGGGTAACACTGGCAGGATTATGATACGTGGGAATGATATACAAAAAGGAAGGCTTCAGGGTTTCAAGTTTTTTTTTAAGAACATCTGTTATGATCCCGTTATCATCCACAGGGATACTCACCAGGTTGAGTTTGTGATCGGCAAATATTCTTAGTGCCAGAAAATAACTGGGTTCCTCCACCAGCACGGTATCCCCGGGACTGGTAAACAATGTGCAGATAAAATCCAGGGCTTGAGAGTTGCCGTTGGTGATCAACAATTGCCCCGGATCCACGGGATTTGGATATTGGCCGGTTAAAAAATCAGCCAGAGTTTGCCTGAAGTTAGCATTGCCCCTTTCTTCCCCATAGGCCAGAAAAAATCTGTTTTCTTTTGACAGACAATGGGCCGCGGCTTTGTCCAACTCTTTTATGGGAAGCAGACTGTTACTTGGCTGCCCCAGTCCCAGGTGGATCATGTCTGGGGGAAGATCAACCTGGGGGAGGGTATGGTTAATATCCATAGTATATCTCCATTTATAGTATGCCCGATCAGATCTTAAACCATGCCCGAACAAAAACCGCCAATTGTCCCGATTACTTTTTTGGAATCAAAAAATTTTTACATTTTCGGTCAGACCCTAAACAGG